>JAEEYN010000222.1 GCA_016288175.1 Bacillota bacterium
ATGCTCGGCGTTACGAGGATCTTCATCATGGCTTCCCGTTCCCAGGCTTCGGCGCTGCGCGTTGCGGATGTTCTCGAACTGCCAGCGGATCTTGAAGTCGTTCCGGGAACCGGCGAAACGCCGCGATACGATCCCGAAACACCGCATGTCGAATTCAGAAACGTCTGTTTTTCCTATACCGGAATCGGCGAGAATATTTCGAACCTGAGCTTCAAGCTGCGCCGCGGCGCAACGCTCGGTATCCTCGGTTCAACGGGCTCCGGCAAGAGCACGCTCGTCAACCTGCTTCTTCGAATCTATGATGCGGACAAGGGCAGCATACTTATCGACGGAAGGGATATCCGCACCATCGAAAAGGATGAGCTGCTCGCGAAATTCGGCGCTGTTTTCCAGAACGATTTCGTGCTTGAGGGCAGTATTGCCGACAACATCCGATTCTTCCGCGATATCGGCGACAGCAATATCGGGAGCGCGGCGGAGGATGCGCAGGCATCGGAATTCATCCGTGAAAAAGGCGGCCTCGACTCCCCCGTCGACGCGCGCGGCAATAACCTTTCCGGCGGTCAGAAACAGCGTCTGCTCATTGCGAGAGCGCTTGCTGCCGATCCGGAGATTCTTATACTGGACGACGCTTCATCCGCTCTCGACTACAAGACCGACGCGATGCTTCGCCGTGCGCTTCAAAAGAATCACGGAAAGACAACAACGGTATTGATCGCGCAGAGGATCTCCTCCGTTCGCAATGCCGATCTGATCCTTGTTTTCGATGACGGCAAAGTCATCGGCGCGGGCACGCATGACGAACTCATGCGGAGCTGCGATGAATACCGGCTCATCGCAGATACCCAGATGGGCACCGGAGAGGAGGCGATCGGCGAATGAGGAAGGAAGGCAATCTCTCCGCCGCCGCTTTCAAGGCGAGCCATAACGAGACCCATGTCCCGCGCGGCAAACTGCTCGCGAGGTTTTGGAAATATCTTGGCAGGAATCGCCTGCTGATCGTGCTTGCGATGGCGCTCTCCGCGACGTCGAGCCTGCTTGCGCTTTACGGGCCGAAACTCTCCGGTAAGGCGATCAACGCCATCACCGATGAGAACGGCGTCAATTTCGACGTTGTCCTCCGCTGCGCCGCGCTGATGGCGGTCTGCTATCTGCTTTCCGCCTGCTTAAGCTACCTTCTCCAACTTGTCATGATCCGTCTTTCGCGAAAAGTCGCGAAGCAGATGCGGCACGACGTTTTTGAGAATCTCACAAAGCTGCCCGTCGGCTTTTTCGACAGAAGGCAGTCCGGAGACATCGTCAGCACGATCACATACGACATCGATACGGTCAACCAGTCCCTTGCTTCGGACGCGCTGCAGATCCTTCAAAGCACGATAACGGTCATCGTATCCCTCGTTATGATGCTCACGATCGCGCCGATCCTCGTTCCTGTTTTCGCAGTCACGATCCCCATCACCTTCTTCTTCACCCGCTGGCTTGCGCGAAGGGTCCGACCGATGTTCCGCAACAGGAGCAAAAAGCTCGGCGAGCTCAACGGTTTCGTTGAAGAAATGCTGAGCGGTCAAAAGACGATCCGGGCATACGGCCGCGAGGATGCTGTTCAGGAACAATTTGAAGAAAAGAATGCGATCGCCGTTGAAGCTTACACCAAAGCGGAAGCGAACGGCACCGTTACCGGGCCTTCCGTCACGTTCATCAACAATGTCTCCCTCGCTCTTGTCTGCATCTTCGGCTCGCTCCTCTACCTCCGCGGCATGATCCGCCTCGGCGACCTTTCAAGCTTCGTTCAGTATTCGCGCAAATTTTCCGGCCCGATCAACGAGGTCGCGAACATTATTGCCGAGCTGCAGAGCGCTTTTGCCGCGGCCGAAAGGGTCTTCGGACTCATCGACGCCGAGCCCGAATCCGCCGACGCCGCTAATGCGATCGAGCTTGACGAGGTGCGCGGCGATGTTGAGATCGACGGAGTCGATTTCTCCTACGATAAAAAGAACCCGATCATCACCGGCTTCGATCTTCACGCACCCGAAGGCTCGCTCGTTGCGATCGTCGGCCCGACCGGCGCCGGAAAAACAACGATCATCAACCTGCTCATGCGCTTCTACGACGTCGATAAGGGCGAGATCCGCGTTGACGGCCATCCGGTCAAAGACGTGACTAGAAGCTCGCTGAGGCGTTCCTTTGCAATGGTGCTGCAGGATACATGGCTTTTTTCCGGCACGATCTTCGAAAACATCGCCTACGGAAAGAAGGACGCGACGATGGAGGATGTTGTCCGCGCCGCGAAAGCCGCAAGGATCCACAGCTATATTTCAAGGCTGCCGGAAGGCTATGACACCGTTCTCACGGATAACGGCTCCGGAATATCGAAGGGCCAGAAGCAGCTTCTGACGATCGCGCGTGCAATGCTTCTCGACGCAAGCATGCTGATCCTCGATGAAGCGACCTCGAACGTCGATACACGCACGGAGCAGCAGATTCAGGCTGCTATGCGCGAGCTTATGAAGCACAAGACCTGCTTCGTGATTGCGCACAGGCTTTCGACGATCCGCAATGCCGATAAGATCCTCGTCATGCGCGGCGGCCGCGTTGTCGAGCAGGGAACGCATGAAGAGCTAATGAGTAAAGAGAGTTTCTACCGCGAGCTTTACCGCTCGCAATTCGACGCCTGTGAACAATGATATGAACAAAACAATAGACAGCTCTTCGGCGAAGGTCTTCCTTGCCGCAATAATTTGCCATGTTTTCTGGGGTTTCAGCTTCCTTGCCTCCAAGCAGGCGCAGGGCGTTGCGCATATCTTTGTTTTGCTGAGCCATCGTTTTCTGATCGCGTTTATTCTGATGAGCCTGCTCATCCCCCTCCGCATTGCGAAGCTTTCGCTGCGCGGCAAAGGGAAGCGTGCACTGCTGCTGATCGTTCTCGGCATCGCTGAACCCGTCGTCTATTTCTTCGGCGAACAATACGGGATCCTGCATTCGAACACGATCTTTTCTGGCGTCATGATCGCAATGATACCCGTTGTTTCGACCGTTGCCGCCGCGCCGATCCTCGGCGAAAGACCGACTGTCGGGCAGCTTATCTTCAGCCTTATCTCCGTCGGCGGAGTTATCGGAATCGGGCTGATGAGCAAGAGCAGCGGTTCGCTCGACTGGATCGGCGTTGCCGCTCTTGCTGTCGCAGTCATTTCGGCAACCGTTTACAGTCTTCTCAGCCGCCGGCTTTCAGCCGAGTTTTCGGCGTTTGAACGCACCTATATGATGATGGGCGTCGGCGCAGTCGTTTTCACCGTGCTCGGCTGGATAACGGCAGGCAGCGCCGTTGAATACTTCAAACCGTTCGCGCAGCCGACCTATACGCTCTCGATCGCGTTCCTCTCCGTCTGCTGCTCCGTCATCAGTTATTTCCTCGGGTCGTACGCGATCGGAAAAATGTCCGTCGCCCGCGTAACTGTCTTCGCGAACCTCACGACGGCTGTTTCGGTCTTCGCCGGCGCCGTTTTCCTGCGCGAGCCCTTCAGCTGGCTCGGGCTCGTTTTCTGCCTGCTGATCCTCCTCGGCATATACGGCGTTCAACGTACAGCGAGAAAGGATGAAAAAGGCGGCAACCGCACCTGATCACCCAAACAAGTACAGAGAAAAACAGGGTTCCCGAGGGAGCCCTGTTTATTTGTCTGCATTGACTTCAGATCGATCTATTCCGCGCTGATCGTCCGGCGCATGATGAGCACGGCGTCGGTCGCGTTGACAAGCCCATCACCGTTCATGTCGCCATTGATAAGGCCCTGCTCGCTGATCACAGCAAGATTCATCGAATAGCGCATCACGAGCAGCGCGTCGGTCGAGTTAACGACGCCGTCGCAGTTCACATCTCCGAGGAGCGTAACGGTCGGACCGTTTTCCTCATACTGCGCCGTCACCGTCATATCGTCTGTCACATTCGAGAAATCCATGTCCCAGCCGGTGAAAGTCCAGCCCTCGCGTTCTGGGTCCGCAGGCGCTTCCGCCGCATCGCCGTAGTTAACGGACTGAGTGGAAAGCACTGTGCCGTCCCAATCGGCGAATGTAACGGTATAGACATTGATCTGATAGACCGCGGTGACGGTCATATCCTCCGTTACGTTCGAGAAATCCCTATCCCAGCACGAGAATTTCCAGCCTTCACGGGAAGGCTCCTCCGGCGCCTCCGCAGAAGTTCCATTCTCTACGGTCTGCGTTGAAAGAACGGTGCCGTCCCAATCGACGAAGGTTACGGTATAGTAAACCGGCAGTTCGATCAGCTTATACAGCCTTATTTCCGAAGGATTCTTCGAAGTTTCGTACTTACCGGTCGGCAGACTCTGCGAAATCGCCTTGAACTTCAAATAATAGAATCCGTCGCTGTCGATCTGGTTATTAAATGAGCCATCGGTCCCGTAGAGCCACGCTACCGCAGTCATGGACGGATAAAGCACGCTGTTCAAATTGAGACCGAGATACTTGTTGTTGCCGACGTTTTGCCAGGAGTAGCCGTCATCAGCGTTCCCCGAGGGGACCCAGGTTATTGCGTCGAAATCAAGCTGCTGATCGATCGAGATCCTGTCATCCTCCATTATCATCACGGCGACAGGCAGTATGTACTGATTATCCGAAACGGTCGTATTGCCAACAGCGTAGCCAAGCGTGCCGCGAACGGACGAATCGGCAACTAGGATGTATTTCCCGCCGGGTTCTACCGAGAACACTCGCTCGTAGCCTTCGAAATCACACACGGTCACCGAAGACGATGCGGTGATGATATCCTTCGTTGTAAGATTTGTTGCAGTAGCTGTAATGATCGCGGTACCCGACGCTATCGCATTTATCTGCGCGCCTCCTTCGGCGGCAGCGACCTGCACGACGGACGGATCGGAGCTTGACCACTCGATCTCGTAATGATTGGCATTTGCAGGAACCGTATTAAGGTGCAGATCAGCCGTATCTCCCGCAAAGAGTTCAATATTTTCGGGCGAAAGCGTAATCGATTCAAGATCGACGGGAAGCGAATTGCCGCCTTCTCCGGTCAGCTCGATAACATCGGAAGTGTTGCGGCCGTAGTCGCCGACCTTAACATAAACGGTCGAATGATCGCCGACGGAGAGCGTCATTTCGGTGGTCTTGCCTCTCTCGTGCTCGGTAATCGCCCGCTCTGCAAGCAGCGTTGTGCATTCCGCTTCCGCGTAAACGCCGATCCATGCGGCATAGTGATCGTCATGAACATTGACCCTCAGCGTTCCGCCGTCGACTTTCCAATAAGTGACGTCCGGAGCGGTGATATCGACAGTCATCGGAAGCACGATCTCGCAGCATTCGTTTTCGGCGGGATCGAAGCCCTCGTAATCAAGATAATGGTAAAGCTTGAACACGACGTGCGCGCCTTCGGCAAGATCATCCGGCGCCCAGGATTCGAATTCGATCCAATCGGAGTTGTGGTGGAAGGTGCTTTCGGTATACTTCCAGGCTTTCGGCATGTTGATCAGATCCTCGGAATAATAGACTTCCTCCGGGTCGTCCGCATTGTAGATCCTGAGTCCGCCTTCCCCGCCGTTTCGGATCAGTGCGTAAAGGACTTTGTCGATCCTGTCATAGTAATTATCACCGTTCGGTGAAAGGGTGCAGCGATCCGCCCACCAATCGGTTGTGGAGATATAGGGATTCGCGCCGAAAAGCATGAATTCATCGCCGCTGACAACGGAGCCGATCTCCGTCTGCACAGAATGGATGTTATAGTTGTTGACGCCCCGGATCTCATCAATATAGGTGTTCCTGTCAAATACGGAAGCTTTGCTCCAGCTGCCGTAGAAGCCGAGGAACGGGATAACGAGATCGACCGTTCCGTCAAGTACGACGTTGCCGTCGATATAGATCCCGTTCGGGAATTTCGAATCGAGTTCGCTCTTCAGGCTGCTGCTTAGCGTCACGGTGATGGTTACGCTCCGGGTGCTGTTCGCCGGAACCGTAAACGAGCCGCCGCCGCTGACGGTGCAGCTTGCAGTGATGTTCTGCGCGGTACCGCCCATAATCAAAGTGGATTGACCGTTGAGATCCTTCGACTTTGTATTCTCCGTCAGTACCGTAACGTTGGGGTTGAAGCTGAGCGCTGTCGAACCGAAGTTGACAACATTGAATGAAAGCGTGTAAACACCGGTCTTGTCGGGATCGTCGCCGAGCTCGAGTTTCGGACGGATACAGTTGTCAACGGTGATATAGGCTTTCGTCGTGATCGCCTTTTCGAGGTCGATGATGCCTGCACCCTGTGTGCGCGGAGAAGTATTGCTGACAGGGTTTGCAGTGCACATCAGCAGGCGATTGATCATTTCGACTTTATCTTCGCCGGACAGGTTCGGCCATGTGACATTGACATAATTCGTAAGCAGAGCCATCGCGCCGGCGACATGGGGGCTTGACATCGAAGTTCCCGACTTCTGGCTGTAACCGGTTGTTGAACCGTTCAATTCGGCGTCGGCCGGGGAATTGATATTTGCGCCGGGTGCTGTTACTTCCGGCTTTAGTTTCAAATCCGGAGTCGGCCCGTGGCTGGATGTTGCGACCATTGACGGGCTGTTCTTCTGGCAGTTCGCAACGCAGAGCGAGCGCGTGTAGGTTCCCGGAGCGGATACAAGACCGTTGTCGGGGTTCATGGCAAGCGCATACCTGAACGCTGAGCCGTAGTACTGCTGGCCGATACCGGAGCCGCCGTTGCCCGCAGCGCAGGCAATATTCACGCCGTGCTGCGTCAGCAATTCACAAACCGCATCGAATTCCTCGCTTTCGGAAGTATAGCCGAGGTCGGTTCCGAGGCTCAGGTTGACAGAATCGACTTCGAGGTAAGCGCAATCCTCCAGAGCCGCAAAGATCATATCCATGCTTGCGCCTCCGCTTGGGCTGAATACCTGCATGATAACGAGCTGCGAATCCTTTGAAACGCCTGTGTAGCTGCTTCCGGAATAGTTGCCTGCGGCAATACCCGCAACATGGGAGCCGTGGTCCGAGCCGGCATAGCTGTGACTTACGTCGTTAGTGCCGTTCACATAGTTGAAGCGGAAGGGTATCTTCCCGCTGTAGTAAACGGCAGCGGCGTCCAGAGTGCCGTCTTCATATTTGCTTTCCGCATGAAGATCGTTGTTCGAAATCACGTTTTCAAGATACGCTGCATCTATCTTCGTGTCGGGAGGGACGATGCTGAATGCAACATGATCTACTACGCAGCCCGTGTCGATGATCGCAATAGCCGTGCCCTTTCCAGTATAACCGGCATTCCAGACATCGTTTGCGTTGATGAAGCCGACGGAAGTATCGAGCCTGTCCTCCTCGGTCTTATCAAGCACCGGTGCAGCATAAACCGGAGCTATAAAAACTTTCTCGACTTCCGGAAGCTCAGCGATCGCTTTTTTCATTCCATACGGAAGTTTTACAGCAAAGCCGTTGAACAGCAGCGTATAGCTGAAGCCGAGTTCCATTTGTGTTCCGTCGGGAAGCATGGAACCGATCTTATCAATAACGCGGTTCTGTTTGCCCTTCAGAACGGATGCCATATCGTCAGCTGACTTTGATTTAACGTCGCTGTATCGCGCGGCAACTGGAGCGCCTTTGAGTTTTACCATAAGGGTGACGATCTCGTCATCCGCAGGCGCGGGCGCTTCTTTTTCCGATGTGTCGATCCTCACTGCATCGGGGTTAACAGGATCCTCATTGGCTGCTGCCGGTTTATCGATAAACGTATTTTCGGCAAGCTGCAGCGCGCCTATCGGTGCGGCCGCGGCAAGCATGATCAGCGCCAGGAAGATGCTGAGCAGTTTTTTCATCAGGTGTTATTCCTCCTTCCGCCGGAGCGGATAGATATAGATAAATTATTTTATCACATTCTTTATTGTATGTCCACAAAAAACCGTATTTTCCGGGGCCATGAAGCACGCTCTGCATAATAAAAAACCGGGGAGCGTTCCCCGGCTTTCATTCATCTTGCTATGTTGTTCCAGCTCTCAACCTCGCTGAACGGTATGTATTTGTCGTAACCTATGAGAACAACTTCCCCGTCGCTCAAAAGCACAGCCGTATTCCATGCGCTTGTCGCGATCGCAGTTACGCTCACGCCCTGCCTGTTCGCGCCTGAGACATCGATCTGGTCCCATGAATTATATCCGCAGGCCTCGACTTTTCCATCCTTTGTGACATAAACGAGGTGCCAGCCCTTGACGCAGATTGATGCGACGTCGTTATGACCGTAAAAATCCATCTGACCGTGGTTTAGATTGCCGATATAAAGCACGTTGCCGGAGACGTCAAGCGCTGTTGAGCCCCTTTCACCGGCGGAAACCTGAACGATATTCTTCCAGTCCCCGACAGAGCACCAGTCGCCTTCCTGGTTATAAATCGCGGCGACCTTCCCCGAATCGAAAAGCACGAGCACATGAAACACGCCTACGGAAACGGCGACAGGCCGTCCGTTTTGATAGATATCCTCCGGGATCGAATACAAACCCGATTCGTCCTTATCGCCCGGACCTCCCGTAATATGAAGGTGGCCGGACTTGTCTATCGCGGCGCAAGCGCAGGCGTTTGCGGAAATGAACTCGATATCCTGCCATTCCGCGATCTCCGAAGCGATGACCCTGTTATTGCTTGTCGAATCGGTTCCTGCGAGCAGCACACGGCCATCGGATGTCAGACCGATCGCGAAATACCAGCCAGCGGCAACCCGAACAACGCCGTCCCAGTCGGCGACGCCGTCAGCGACCTTCTGATTAGTGCCGGAAACGACGACCGATCCGTCGTCAAGTACAGCGATCGCGAATTTTTTGCCGAGATCGAAGCAATAAGAATAATATCGCATCGGGTCGACCTCCGGTTTCGGGATCAGCTCGGGCGGGGTCGTGGCTTCCGGTTCGTCGGTGGCTTGCGGCTGCGCGGGATCGGGCGTTTCCGTAACAGAACCGTTCGGTGGTATGGTCACATACTCAAAAGGCGTGTTTTCCGCATTTGCCGAACTGCTGCTGTTCTTTTGCCCGAGATTTTTGATCAGCATCACCGCGCCGAACACAAGCGCGCCGAGCGCAAGAGCACCGGCCAACAGCGCAAGCGCGGTCTTTGCTCCGCTGCGTTTCTTTGCGCCGCCGTCATTACCCGCTTTTTTCTCGTTATCTTTATCGAGCTCCCAATCCGAAAACCCCTTATCGTCCGCTTTCGGCATTGCGGGAATGATCGGGGAATCATCATTACCGGCAGCGGGTCGCTTCCCCGGGTTTGGAGGTTGTGCCGCAAGCGCTGCAATATCGAGTGTGCCGTCACCCGCTGCGATCAGCGCACGCTTCATCCCTGCGGCGCTTCTGAATCGGCTGCGCGCGTCGAACGCACATGCTTTACCGAGCACGGCGTTCAATTCTTTCGATGCATTCGCCGCGGGAGGCAGCGATTCTCCCCCGAACCGTCTGTCGAGTGCTTTTTTGATTTCCCCGGCGTCATTCTCACTTCCTTCCGGCAAAAACGGCGGACGGCTGCCGTTCATCATCCGGTAAAGCACAAGGCCCAGCGAGTAAAGGTCGGAAGCAGCGCTGCGTTCCCGGCCGTTTTGCGCTTCCGGCGCGAGGTAATCCGGTGAGTCGCCATTCGCAAAAATGCATGCGGTGTCTCCCGGCGTCTTTTCCGTTCCGAGATCGCCGAGTTTGAAATTGCCGCTGACATCCGCAAAGATATTGTCCGGCGTAATGTCGCCGTGAACGATGCCTCGCTTTTCGAACTCCTCAAGCGCTGTGCAGATATCGGTTCCAAGCTTTATGACTTCGCTCTCTTCGAGCGAGGAACCTTCCGCATACTTCGTGAGCGGCGTCAGGAACTCCGTCAGCATCACGATCGCCCAGCCAAGCGACTGCTGTTTTTTCAGGCAGCGATACTCGCGGACCTCCGCCATATTCGACTTCCCGCCGAGCGACTGTATCTGCTTGACCTGTCGCAGATACTTCTTCGCGACCGCTTCATAATAGGCGCGAACATCTATCCCGTTTCCGTAAGCGGAACGCAGTTCTTCGATCTCGCTCTCGCTTTTCGGGATCTCGATGATCTTCACAGCAGCATAGTCGTCGACCGTCGTTTCGCCTTCGGTTTTCTTTCGGACAGCGCGATAGATTTCGCCGGATGAACCCGAACAGATCCGTTCGCCGAGTTCATAATCCGGCCAGATTTTCCGGATGTGCTGCAAGAGCGCTTCCTGCATGAGACTCACCTCATTCTGACGATATTATGCCAATTCAATGCGCCGCTGAAGCCGTTGATCGTGTTCTGGTTGCCGATGAATGCGACCGAACCGTCGCTGAACAGGGCTGCGGAGACCCAGAGCGAACCTGATACTGCGACGACATGCTTATTGCCGTAACTGTTCCACTGGGAAACATTGCACTGTCCGTATGTGTTGTCACCGGTGCAGCCGACGTTTCCGTTCCTGTCGATGTAAACGAAATGATAGCCCTTCGACGCGATGCAGGCGATGTTAGTAAGGTTGCGGACAAGAGTCTGGTCATGCTTGTATCCGCCGGTATAAACTACCGTGCCGTTTGCGCGAAGCCCGACGGAGCCGCCCTGACAGGCCGTTATCGCAACGATGCCGCTCCAGTTATAAACATCGCACCTTTCGCCGGCTTTGCCCTCCTCTCGGCCGAAAGCGGCGCACGTACCGTCCGCGAAAAGGATCAGAACATGGTCCCTGCCGGCGGAGACCGAAACGGCTTGCGCGCCGGAGGCTGACCTTATCGAGTACGGGAAGGAATAACTGAGCAGCTCTTCGCTCGGATCATGCTTTTCGGGATGGCCCGCAACGAAAACGTTGCCGTAGCTGTCCAATGCGATCAATGTCCTTGCCTGAGCGGATATCTGGACGATATTGCGCCAGCTGTAGACATAATTCAAGTCGATGTATTCGGAGTCGCTGCCCGCGATCACGACAGTGCCGTCGCGCCTGAGGCCTGCGGAGAAATAGTATCCTGCGGCGACCTGAACGATATCGTTCCAGCCGCTGACATTGCATTTTCCGTTATTGTTGTTGCCTTCCGCAACAGCATGACCGTTGCTCAGCAGACCGATGACATGATCCTGACCGACGTCAAAGCCCCAGCAGTAATACTGACTTTGCTCGAATGCGGGAACGGACGTCGGTGCATCCGTAGGCTGCGGCGTTGCAGGCACAGCTGTCGGGTCAGGCGTCGGTTCATCCGTCGGCGCGGGGGTATAATACGGTTCCGTCGGGTATCCCGTCGGGGCAGGAGTCGGAACTTCGGGAACTGCCGTAGCTGCCCCCGGGTTCGGTTCCGGAGTTTTGGCGGTATTGTCGCCGCTTTGCGCGGTCTGATCCGGCTCAGCTGTCGCAGTGGGATCTCCGGAATTTCCCGCAAAGAAGTTTTTATAAGCAAACCACCCGCCGACGCCGAGAAGCGCAAGGGCGAGAATTATCAGGATCGCGATCAAAGCTTTTTTATTTCCGCCGTTCTGCTTCCCCGTTTCAGCCGGAACGGGCTGAACAGGTCCCTGCTGCATCGGCGGGACCGGCGCTGCAGGCACGCCGATAAAGTTCCTGTCCATGATCGCAGCCTTCATTTCGCCCGCGCTTTGGAAACGGTTTGCTGGGTTCGGGTCGCATGCCTTCAGGACGACAGCACCGAGATGCGGAGAGGCACCGTCGGGCATCGGAAGCTTCGCACCGCCGAGACGGGCTTTACGGGCTTCGCGCACAGCGGCGGTATCGTTTTCGCGTCCTCTCGCGACGAAGGGGAACCTGTTCCCATTGAGAAGTTTATAAAGCAGGATGCCAAGCGCATAGGTATCCGATGTTCGGTCGCGCCTGCCGCCCGAGGACGACTCCGGCGGAAGATAGTTCCAAACATCCTCTTTCTTTTCATTGCCGCAAAGCAGTTCGACTGCCTGTTCAGTGCCGGGAAAAGCGACCTTGTAATTGCCGTTCACATCGACAAAGATGCTGTCCTCGCAGATTTTTCCGTAAACCCTGTTCCCGCTTTCGCATATTTCGAGGAAGGATGCGATATCGCTTCCGAGCTTAACGGCTTCGTTTTCGTCGATGGATTCCTGACCTTCGAGATAATCGGCGAGCGGAGTCAGCCGCTCCGTCAGCGTGCAGATGACCCATCCGGATGAATCTTTATTTTTGAAAGTGCGGCAATCGCGGATGCGTGCTGCGCCGTTCGTTCCGTTCATACCGCGTATCGCGTTCAGCTGGTTCACGTAATCCGCAGCCATGGACTCGAATGCCGATTCCATTTGTTCCGCGCTGCCGTATTTCCCGGCGAGCGCCGCGCTGTCCGCGCTTTCTGGCGGGATCGTGACGACTCTTACAGATGCAAGGTCATCAAGGCCGGGCGCCGATGCAGAGCTGTTTCGAACAGCGCCGAACATTTCGGCACATTTTCCGTTTTGGATGCTGTTTCCGAGTTGGTATTCGGGCCATGTGTTTTGAATTATCCGTAATATCTCCTGCTGCATGCTTTTTCCTCTTTTCGTGATGCCTCCCTCACCGCTTCGGGCGGCGCTGATTGAGAATGTTGAATGGTCACGCCCGATTCGTGTCGAAACGGCGCTTGCAGAATCCTCTGTAATATATAGATGTGTTTATTTTATCATAATCGGGGAATTCATGTCAACAATGAAGGAACCGTTGCGAAGTTCGCGGCAAAAAAGCAGGGCGGTTCCGAAAAGAGCCGTCCCGCTGTATTTTTAATCGTTCAAATTGCCATATCAGCCTGCTGCGACCTGGCGCATGATGAGAATTGCGTCGGTTGTGTTGACGCCGCCCCGGCCGTTCATGTCGGCGTTGACAAGGCCCTGTTCGGTGATTTCCGCAAGACCCATGGAGTAACGCATAACGAGCAGAGCGTCGGAGGAATTCACAGCGCCGTTGCAGTCCGCGTCGCCGAGAAGAGTGACTTCGGGACCGACGGGCGTTTCGCTGAATTTCGCGATAAAAGTCGAGGGAAGCTGTTCATCCGCCGACGGCATCCAATTCGCATCCTCCGAAAGCAGGTTGTCCTCTCCGTCATACCAACCGATGAACTCTTCGCCTTCATCCGCTGTCGCAATATGCCACATGTCGGGTCTGTCATCCAAAACATAATCGTAGCATGCAACAGTGCCGTTTCCGACCGCAATAATGCTTTCAAAGCCAAACTTATCTGCGTTCACTTTGATTTCCTTGAGGGGATTGTCCAGGCAGCCGATTTGAGTCAGATCAGTGCAGAGTGATACATCCAGCACCGTCAGATTATTGTTGCTGCATTCCAGGCACGGTATGCTCGGGCATCCGCTTACGTCAAGGAAGGACAGTTGGTTATCAGAGACGTCAATGCCGAAATTCAGCGCGGCATGATCACCGCTGAGATCGAGCGATTCGATCGCGCACATATTGCAGGTCAGTTCCTGAATGAGGCTGCTCCCCGTTACGTAAAGCGAAGTCAGCGTTTCACACATGCTGCAGTCGAGGCTGATCAAAGCCGGGCAATTCGATGCATCTACAGACGTCAGGTTATTGCTTGCGCAATAAAGCATATCCAACTCGGTGAAGCCGCTGACATCCAGATCTCCGACAAGCTCTTTGTTCGGGATGGAGATCATGTTCACATGACCGCCGACCCAATAGATGTCGCAGCCCCAGGAATTCGGATCTTCCGGATCGACCGTATCTCAGAGCTTCGATGCATTGGTCACGCCGTCTGCGTCTTCGAGTCGGAGAAATGCTGCCATCTTGTTGTACTCGTATTCGTCATAGCTTTCCGGTACTTCGCGGTGCATTTCTGCGATCGCAAAGACAGGAACGACCGCAAGCACCATCATCAGCGCGATGATTGAGCTTAGGATCCGTTTTACTTTCAGTTTTTTCTCCGAAGTTTTTCACGGCCGCACGGCCTTGCTTCAGGCGGAAGTGTTCCGCCGGATAACATAATTCTTATACCATATTGCAGTCAAAAAGAAAAGCGTAATATATCACTTGCCTCTGTTTTTCAGTATCCTGCGAATGATCGCGTACTGCAGGCGGTCCGGCAAAGCGTTCATTATCAGCAGCAGCGGGTTGCGGTTGATCTTGTAGACATACTTCGGGTGTTTTGCACGGGCAGCACGACTTGCGAGCGCGGCGATCTTTTCGGGCGGGACTTTTCGCGCCTCCACCCTTCCGACGATGCTTTTGAAGCGTTCGGCGTTGCAGCGATACAGCTTTGTATTATCGATAAAATCATCGAGCCGCTTTGTGGAAACATCGAGAAGGCCCGTATCAACAGCACCGGGCCGGATCAGTATCACGCGATGACCGAGAAGCTGCAGCTCCATCCGCAGCGAATAGGCGTATTGTTCAACTGCGGTCTTCGTAATCGCGTAAATGCCTGTGAACGGAAGCGGGTCGAGCGGCGCAAGCTCGCTCGAAACGATGATGATCCTTCCGTTCGGCTTGAGCAGGGGCAGAAAAGCTTTGTTAACGCGGTAATCGGAGAAAAGATTGACGTCGAAGATGCGTTTGAAATCCGTTTCATCCATCTCCACGAGCGAATTGAGATCATACATCCCCGCCATATTGATGATGTAGTCGAGTTTTTCGCCGGATGCTTTCAGTTTCGCCGCAGCTGCATTCACGGAATCGCCATCGGTCAAGTCGGTTTTTATGAAGTCAAAACCATCCGTTGACTCCGGCTCGCTGATATCGAGACCGAAAACGCGGCAGCCCTCCGATGAGAATTTTTTAACGGCGGCTGAGCCCATGCCGCCCGCCGCGCCGGTTATCAAAACAGTTTCTTTGCTTTCAGATTCGGTCTTTATCATCGTTTTTGCTCAATATGGCGTCGAGAATCTCAAAGAGCTCATCATCGTTTTGATAAGGATAGATGCTGAAGTACGGGTCGCCTGTCAGCATCGCCGAAAGCTGCGCCTTTGTCTTATCATAGAAGATGTGGCATGGCGTTCCGAGCTTTTCCGCATAGGCGAGCTCATAGCCGACGCCGAGAGAAGGACAGGTGCATTCCGCGATCAGAATGTCGGCTTCGCGCAGCCAGGCGGTATCCTGCTCATAGATCTCCGCGTCGCGGTCACGCCCGAGCTCCAAAGCGCTGAGCTGCGGGCTGCCGACATGCTCGGTCAGAACAACATCGGTCCGCTGCATGTATTCGATCATCCGGCGGTAAAGTTCCGCATCGACCCGCCCTCCGCGGATCGAACCCGCAAAATAGATTTTTCTTTTCATACGCTCTTCCTCCAAATTTCGAGATCCGTTACAGCCGAACAGAGCATTTCCTCCGGCTTCACTCCCGGATCGATCCACTGCGCTGTCTTTTCCTCCGGCAGAATCAGGGGCATCCTGTCATGGATCCTCGCAAGTTCTGCTGTCGGAGCGCGCGTTAGAACAACGAATTTCGGAAGGCCGGCCTCCATTCGGTAGAGTCCGCAAAGGAAAACTTCCTTCCCGTTTTTCGGGCGTATCGACCAGCGCTCACCCGTCCTTTTCCGCCCGTTTTCGGAGGGGATATGCTCCCATTCGAAATACCATGAGGCCGGAATTATGCAGCGCCTGCTCCGCCATGATGGTGCGAAAGCGCGTTTCTCCCCCGCCGTCTCCGCCCGTGCGTTGAAAACATCGCATGTCGGGAGAGTCTGTCCTTCGGCCGGCGGTTTGAGGCTGAAGCCCCACTGCATCGGGAATACGGTTTCAATTTCTTTTTTATTCAGCGCGATAGCTGGCGTTACTGATGCCGGACCGACTTCCCCGCTCTGCAGGATCGGCGACGCAAGAAGGCTGCGGAACCTGTCTGCAAGCGGGCTCACGTTCGCCGTTTCGGCAAGTTCCCTCAGCCGTTTTGAATCCCTGTCGATAAAAAACCTTACGCACATATTCAGCGATCCTTTCCGATCCAAAGCATCAGGCAGCGATGTGTTTTTCCTCTGTATTCAATGCTTTCCGTTTCGCCTGTGAAGCGCATACCGCTCTTTTCCATCACGCGCCTGCTCGCGGTATTTTCCTCAAAACAGCCCGCACGAACTGTTTCAAAGCCGAGACGGAACAGCTCCGCAATCGCGGTTTTAAGCATCTCTGTCGCAAATCCGCGGTTTTTATGCTCGGGGTCGACAACATAGCCGAGTTCGATAGCATTTCCTTCAACGCAGGTATCGTTGAGAAAGCCGACGGCAGTATCGCCGAAAAGCGCAAGATAAATAAAATGCCCGTCGGAATTCGAAAGCGCTTTCATCCTTTCGAACAGACGGACAGCTTCATCCTCCGAGGAAAAATCGGGGATCATATAGGTCTTTTTGATCTCTTCGTTATAGAAAAGCCGAAGCAAAGTCTCCCTGTCAGCGCCTGTCAGCGGCCGCAGATTAAGCCGCTCCGAAGCAAGATCCCGGCTTCGTAAAGCAAGTTTATTGATGAATTGTATTCGGTTATCGCTCACGAATTTCCCTTTCGCATTATTTTCCTTTGAGTCAGTATAGCATCCCCGCGCTTTCAATGCAAGCGCCGTTTTTATAGCCCCGTCTTTTTCAAAAACGATATGTTGTCTTGACTTCCGGCGCGGATTATGGTAGTATGATTTCAGTATATACTATATGCGATCCTTCTGCCTGCGTTCAACAGACGGCATGGACGCCGAGGTTTATGAAATCCACTGAAAGAGAGGTAATTCACTATGGATCTTAAAAAAACAATGATCAGATTCGGTATCTGCTTCCTGGTCGGTTTTTTGCTTGCGCTTGCCGTATGGGGTGTTTTGGGCCCGAACGGTGATTTCCACGGTGCGGCTGCGCTTGCATGGATCGCCCGCATCATCATTTTCCTGCTTATCTTTGCGCTGTTCTATTGGATCGTGCTCGGCATCATGATGTCGAAAGCCAAAGGCGCCGCCGCAATCGTTCCGACAGTGATCATCTCCGCTCTTATTGCGCTGTTCGTAACGTTCCTCTGCACATGGACCGCGAGATGGACCTCTGGAACTTTCTTCGGTCTGCTGCCGCTGACCGTCGTCAACGCGCTGATCCTCTTCCTTGTGCTCTCGAAGCTCAATATTCCCCACAAATGATCTGCAAAAAGCAGGGCTCCGTCCTTTCCGACGGAGCCCTTTTTGTTTGTGGTTTTTTAGTTTTCCGTATTGAGCTTTCCCGCCTGTTTCAGCAATTCCTCAACGAGCGCGACGGATTCAAGGACCAGATCGTCGCAGTGCTGCTTCTTTTCGCCGCCGGCTTCCGCGTTCATTCGCAGGAGTTCCGAGCAGTCCAGCACGCCGTTATGGTTCAGCTTCATTTTAAGGTGGAATTCGGAAACCGTCCGCGGGTCGTCCGCACCGAAAAGGCCAAGCGCCATCAGGCCTCCTGTCACTGCGCCGCATACGGACCCACGCTTCATTCCGCCGCCGAAATTTGCGGCGATACGGAATGCCGTTTCCTCCGTTATTCCCGCAGCTTCCGCGAACGGGATCAGTACCGACTGTGCGCAGTTATAGTGCGGTACCTCGATCGCACGGAGTTCTTTGGCCTTTTCGATAAACTTGCTCATTACTTTTCTCCTTTTGTATTGTTTTCGTCGGCAACCTCGACGCAGTAGCCGCGGCGGCCGCATTCGGGGCAGGTCAGTTTGCGCGTTTTCGGCGTATGCGAGGCCCAGAACATCTGCTTGAAGGTCGGCTTGAAGACCTTGTGGCATTCCGGGCAGATATACGCGACGCTGCGATAATAGTAGCGGCTGCACCAGATCGCCCACGGAATGGCGATGACCAGCGCGGCAGCGTACGCCCACCACCAGCCCTTGATGATCCAGAGCGCGACGCCGGCGGCCTCCAGAAGGAAGATCGGGATGGCCGAAAGGAGCATTGTTCTGCGGGTTTTTTTGAGATCGTTCTTGTTGTTCATAGTGTACGCTATGTCGCCGATCGATTCAACGGAAACTTCGTTCGCTTGCCGAAGACCGCTTTTCAGCTGCTCGAGCTTTTCGAGCTTTTCCTTTCTTTCGCCGATCTCCGCTTTCAGCGTCTGCTCCTGCTGTTCGAGCAGCAGCGAGATCACGTTCGGAGCATTGTCCTCCGAGAGGATCTTCGAAATGCCGTCGAGCGAGATGCCGAGCTCGCGGAGGAAGCAGACCGTCTTCATCTTCTGAAGATCGCTCTCCGAATAGAGCCTCCTTCCGCCCTCGGTGAGCTCCGACGGGGAAAGGATCCCGCGGGTGTCGTAATACTGGACAGTTCGTACGGTGACGGAGCAGAGCTTCGCGATCTCTCCCGTTGTGTATTTGGACATAGCTTTCACCTCCTTCGCCGCATACTTTAGCTCATTACGCTGCGTCACAAGCAACCCCTGACGCAGGGGGATTTTTCGAGAAAACTTGTATTTTTCGGAAAAAACACCGGAATCAAGCACTGCGATCGGCGAACAGGCTTTGTTTTTCCGAAAAAACCACTTCCCTGATATTTTAGCCTATTCATCGCCGGATTTCAACTCCTTCGGCATTAATTCGGCAACCGCCCTCCGTTTCATGCGGAGTTTCCGAATTACTCTTGCATTTATTATAATTATTCTGTATAATAGTTTGAAGGATATATTTATTTTCACAAGTATTGCACAGACGGAGTGTTGTGTATGGAAAGCATTGATCTAAAGAACATTTGGCCTGAATGGAAGATCGAAGGAGCGCCTCTCGGCAGAGGTTCATACGGTACCGTTTATAAAGCTGTCCGAAACAACTACGGTATCGAGACCGTATCGGCGATCAAGGTTATCTCCATCCCGCGGGATGAATACGAGGTCGATTCGCTTGTTGCCGAAGGTTATACGATCGACGATTCCAAATCCGTTTACCGCAGCGTTGTCGATGAATGCATCAATGAGATCAGCATCATGGATTCATTCAAAGGCACCACGAACATCGTCAGCGTTGAGGATTACAAGGTCGTTGAAAAGAAGGACCGCTTCGGATGGGATATCTACATCCGGATGGAGCTTCTGACTCCGCTCACAAAACGCCTTGCCGAAGGTGAATTGACGGAGAAGGAAACGGCGAAGCTTGGCATCGATATCTGCACCGCGCTTGAGCTTTGCCACAGCAAAAACGTTATCCACCGCGATATCAAACCGCAGAATATTTTCGTCAACGATTATAGCAGCTATAAACTCGGCGATTTCGGGATCGCCAGGTCCGTTGACAGCGTTTCAAAGGGGCTTTCGCTCCGGGGCACGCTCAGCTACATAGCGCCCGAGGTCGAACGCAGCGAAGAATACGATAAAAGTGTCGACATCTATTCGCTCGGGCTTGTGCTTTATTTCTGTCTGAATAAGCGGAGGCTGCCTTTCCTTGATACGAGCAAGAAGCTCCTCAGCCCGACCGAACGCGATACGGCAAATACTCGCCGTCTTTCCGGCGAACCTCTTCCCCCGCCCTGCAGCGCGTCGCCGCTCATGGCGGACATCATCCTCTGCGCCTGCGATCCCGATCCGAAGCAGCGTTTCAGTACCGCGTCGGCGATGAAGACCGCGCTGCAGGCCGTAATCGCGCAGCAGGAAGCTCCTGCCTGTCCCGCCAAGCCCGCTGCAAAAGTTCCCGCCGGAGTTAATGCTTCTGCTGCACCGAAGCCGACGCCCGCACCGGCAGCAAACCGGGTTTCCCCCGCCTCGCTGCAGCGAACTGTCAATTTATCCACCGCGACGCAGCAAACTGCTCAAACTTTCGTGCCGCAGCAGACACCTGTCTATACCGCCGCGCCGCAGCCAGTTCAAAACAGGCAAAAGAAAAGATCCAAACTCCCGCTTATTATCGGATTACTGCTCGCCCTCTGCCTGCTCATCGGCGCTGCGCTGATAATTATTCCGAAGCTTATAGGCGGTTCCGGTGATACTTCCGCCAATTCCGATAATCCCGGTATTAGCTCCGTCAGCACCTCACCCGGCGAAACAGCAGCACCCGGTGAAGCGCAGAATACGCCGATACCTACTGCAGCGGTCAAGCTCTCCGACACCAATGCTCTGTACAATCTCAGCCCGGGATCCTATAAAACCGGAGATGATGAGCATGCGTCCTTCGAGATGGGTTCAAGCACCGTGGACGACGGCTTCGCGATCTTCTGCAAAGATGCGGGATACTGGAATACTTACGGTTATTTTTCAATTGATCTTGACCGAAAGTATTCTTCCGTCACTTTTGATATCGGCCACGTCAACGGCACCAATATGGGAGATATCTTTTTAACGGTTCATCTTGATGATACGCAGCTTGGATACGATCAGATCGAAGGGCTCGCGGAAGACGGCAAGATCAGTATGCATACCGCTTCCCAAACAATTACAATACCCGTTCAGGGCGTAAAGACGCTGTTTATTGAGCTTTCTACACCCAGGCACTACACATCCAACAAGAATGCGCTGGATCCGTATTACGGCTTCGCGAATTTTTACCTTACTCCGAAAGCATAACCTTTCGCCAAATAACATGAAAGGAAAACGCTATGTCCGAAGAATTTGAAAACAAGCTTGATTTTACGGAAAACGCCCGGGAAGCGCTCTATTCCGCCGTGGACAGCGAGGGTTTTATTGATAACGACGCGGAGATGATCTATGATGTTATCTCAAAGCGTCTGAAATTCATTCCTTTCGGCGAATACCTGAAGCGCTACATCTACCGCAGCGCAGGCATTGAAGGACCGTTTGAAGAAGTCGGGCTCGATATCTACCGCCGGATCATCAGGGATTCCTTTGCAGACACGGATACCCCGCCCTCCTTTGAGCCGACTTCGGCGAAACTCAGCGCGCTTTCGAAGAACTGGCTGACTCAGCAGTCCGTCAGCCGCAAAGTCGTGTTTCTTCTCGGTTTCGGTCTCGGAATGCCCGAAAACGATGTCGATCGTTTCCTTACAAAAGCGCTCCGGGAGCGCGGTTTCAACGCGAAGGATCCTTTCGAGATCATCTGCTGGCACTGTTTCAGGAAAGGCTACGGCTATCCGAAATTTAACGAACTTTGGAATTCGTTTCTGAAAGCTTCGCCGCAGGGTTCCGCAGGGCGGCATCTGCTCGACGAATTGACAGTTGCCGTGCGCGGTAAAGTCGATACGCTCAGCGAGGATGATGCGCTCATTGCTTTTGCATCGCAGTTCAAAACGAAGGATAACCGGCCCAAGCTTTCCGTTTCAACACGCAAATGCTTTGACGGGCTTTTCGCCGAGGCAAAGCGCATCGTTGCGGAGATCTATACCCGAGGCGAAGAGGAGCGCGCGCGGATCGAGGCCGCCAAAGTCGAAGACAGGCTGTTGAGGGATGACCGTGTTTCCGACAGCGAACGCAATGAAAGGATCCGGCGGATCAGGGCGGAAGCGCGTATCTATAAGCCCGAGGATATCACCGAAAGCGATCTTGAGCACATCATCTCTTCCGCGATCCCCGTTGACCGCCATGGCAACCTGACTCCGAGCAAGGCTTCCGCGCTCTCCGGCCGTTTCGACGGCAAACGCTTCAGCCGCCAGCATATCAACGATATCCTCGAAGGCAACACCGAAGCTACGCGTTTCGACATAATAACGCTGAATTTCTTCATCATGTCGCAGTCGCTTGACCAGCACCCAAATAAGCGCGAGCGGTACTTTTCATTCATCAATTCGACAAACAGGCTTCTCGAAGGCTGCGGTCTCGGCGAGCTCTATATTTCGAATCCCTATGAATGTTTCGTACTCATGTGCCTGCTCTCCGAAGATCCGCTCGGCACCTATGCCGACGTTTGGGAGCTTTCGTACGAAAACTGACAGAATCATAAAACAAGGCCCTCCTTCCGGAAGGCCTTGTTTCTTTATTCAACGTTTTTACACTGTTTTGATATGGTTTGAGAACGGCGAAGGCACAAGCGCTTTGGAGCCGTGCAGTTTCGAAAGCGTGAGACATTTGAGTGCTTTAAGCGGCCCGATCGGGGCGAATTCCATCGGATTGACCTTCATGAGATAGAACATCGCGGCGGCGGTATCGGCAAGGCTGTTGCATTTGCGGCTCAGGAAAACGTTCTTTTTCCCGAGGCGCTTGATGAGCTTTTCACCCACTTCGTTGATCGCGCAGTCGCCGACGATCAGAACTCTCCCCTTGATCGCGTCGATCTCCGCTTGGTCATGACCCTTACCCATTACCATCGTCCAGCCGCCCTTGCCGTTGTGGTCGCCGTAAAGTATCTGCAAAAGCGTCAGCGGATTGTTCCTGCATCCCTGCTTGCAGCAGCGTTCCTTCCCCATGATCACCTTCACGTCTTCAGGGTAATAATCGTAGAGATCATACGGATATTTCTCCGTATACATGGAGATATCGCCTTCGATCGCGATGTTGTCAAGACTGCTTACGCCTTCCGAATAGCCGCGCTCCACGGCGTCGCGAAGGTGCGGAACATCGTCGAGCGTAAGTCCGAAGATCCTCGCTCCGACCATATCCGCCGCAACAACATTCTTGCCGCCGACAAGCACTTTTAAGGGCAGAACGGCTTTATCCGCAAGCGCGGTGACCGGATAATGCCCGTAGATGGTGCCCTCGACGCCTTCGATGAGCGTGAAATCGGGCCGGACATAACCGAGCACATCGATAAGCTTGTGGTGTAGATTGTAGTTGTGGTCAAAGCCGCGCGCAGACTGGCACGGGAACGCCCATTGGTTCTTCACGCCAAGCGTAACTCCCGCCATGGAATGCGTTTTGAGCTTCGGAAGGCTGATATAAAGGTTCTCGTCCCTGCCGTCGATAAGGTTGTCGACTACGAAGCGCGGCATACCGAATTTCGTAACGAAATAACCGTCCGGATCCTCCGAAGCGGGCTTTTTGCCGCGGAATTCGAATTCGACTGTTTTATCCTCGTCGAGATAAACCGGGACCGCACCGGTGCGTTTGCAGATCCTGTCATAGCCGATCACTGCGAAAACGAGCCTTGTCGCGTTGCTTTGAGTCGAGTTTTCGAACAGGTAGATCTTCTTCGCCCCCTGCTCCTTCCAATAATCGATCACTGCTTCAACAAGCTCCGGGCGTGTATAGCAATAGGGCTGCCCGTCGATGCCGTTCGGCTTAAGGAAAACATTTCCGGAGGATTTGAGGAGCTTTTTGCCGCCAGCTTTTTCGAAGATCTCCCTCACGGCGGTGCGGAGCTCCGCTTTCATTTCGTCTCTCAGCGGCTTGAAGACCGTCCGGGTGCCCTCCCGATACGGGGTGTCGAGATGGCGGACATAAACTGTTGCCTTCTTTTCCATAAACTTAACTGTCGTCCCTTGTGTTTTCCGCTCTTTGCGCTTCAAGGAAAGCTTTGTAATCGTCAGTAAAGCGGGTCTCCGGCGGATTGACGTCCGAAGGATCGAATCCAAGCTCCTCTGTGCCGTTTGTCAGCTTCCGTTCGACGGCTTTGCGGTTCTTTCTTTTTTTCTTAAGCGATCCGATAAAATCTTTGAGGCTCATTTTCATTTTCTTTCTCCTTTAAAAGGCTGTCCGTTTATCATTGGCCCCGCAGTACTTGCTGCGTGTTAAAGCTGTTTTTCCCAGGCTCCGTTCTTTTCCGCAAAACCGAGTTTTTTCAGGTATGCTCTGTGCGTTTCCTCCGCTTCGGTATACTTCAGCAGGATCGGACGTTCCAGATTCGCGATCAGGAATTTTCCGACGGAACAGTCCCTGTACGCCGGTGTGGAATAATCGAGTGCGATATCCAGAACTCCTTCTTCCTCCTGCCCCATAAGAATCCCCGCCGGATCCGTGCCGTGAAAGACCATATAAACGCGGTTAACCTGCATTTCGGCAAGATGCCTTCCGGGGAAGAATCGCTCGATATCCTTCTCATAGTTCTGCAAAAAGTCCTTCACATAAGCCTCGCCCTGCTGCAGAGAAAGCAGGCGATAGCTCGAGTCCTTGTGGCGCAGTTTCCATAGGTAATAAAGATTGATGCAGACAAGGCAGATGTTCATCACCGCCGTCGGATATGACCGGATGATCAGCGCATAAATAGCAAAGATCAGGCTGCCGACCGTGTTGACTATTCGCAGTTTGACGACGGAGCTCATCAGGAACGATACGAGCACCAGCGCGGAACCCGCATAGCCTATCGCTTCTATCAATGTTGCTGTATCCATTTATACCTCTCTCTGTGAACCCGAGTCCTGCCGCCTGGCAGTTTCTTTTGCGTTTATCCCTTCAGTATCTCGGCTGTCCCGGCTTGCCGCAAAGCAGCAGACCGATAACCCCGTCAATTTCGCTTTACATAAAACTTTGTCAGCCTTATCAGTGCTCTGTTCAGACTCGGTCTTCGTTTTTCACGGTTTCAGTTCCGAAGCCCGTCTGCGTCCGGTGTCATGCTCCCCCGACCAGGAACTGAGCTCATATTCAAACGGCAAGAAATATCGGCCTTCATATCCGTATTTTTCCGATAAGTAAGAAACCGACAGCATATCAAGATCCCCGATCTCAATCTCTCCTCCGAATCGGCGTTTCCCATCAAGATAGAATTCGAGCGGCAATACCTCGTCGTTCATGATCGACTTGATATAATCAATGATCCCGTCCTCTTCATCCGCGCTGAAATGACGGTGCTGAGTTGAGAATTCGACAATATACTCCACGAAGCAGTCCTTCATATCCCGCGACCAATATTCCTCTTCAAACACGGACAGGCTCTTGGCGTTTTTGGGGTTTATGACCTTCAGTTCACTGCCTGTGACTTCTGCCGCAACATCATAATCTGAAATTGCATTTTTAATTGCTTCAAGCATTTTCATTTTTTCTACTCCGTTATCCAAACGAGGGGCGAGAAACTCTTCCGGACTGCGATGTGGGAGCGTGACGGCTTCGTATTGTCAAGATGCTTGGCTTTTTTTGTCTTTTTCGTTCAAACCGTCATCTTCCGGGGTTGTTTCTTACGCTGAAGGCATCCTTTGCTCTCAGCTCAGGAATCGCTTGAAATATCTTTCGTTCATGTTCAGACGGTCCATGATGATCATCACGTCGCAGCAGTTAAAATCGTAATCGATGAAGCCGTTCTGCGAGACCTTGGCGCCGATCTTGAGATATACCCGGAGCAGGCCGGGTATGCCTGCTTGGGACATTGTCAGGTCCTGCTCGGTTCCGTATGCAAAGGCGTTATGCGTTGCCCGGACCTCGTGCTTGTCGGAGCGGTAGTGCTGGTTCAGAACGGAAGTGCACAAGGTATAGGCGTTAGGGTCCGTGCCGTGCAGGGAACAGGTGCCGAAAATGTAGCGCAGCTGCTGATCCCTGGCATAGGATACCACGCCCCGCCAGAGGAGGCCGAGTGTGCCGCCGGTCTGATGCTCGGGATGGATGACTACCCGGCTGGCCTCGATGATGCCCTCGGGATCCGCCTTCAGAGAGGAGATGTCGAACTCCTCTTCGGATTTATACGGCCTTCCCTGAAGAGTCTTTTCCGTGGCCACCCGGTAGGTGCCGATGATCCGGCCGGTACTTTTTTTAATTGCCAGGATCGAATCGGAAAAAGCATCCCAGCCGTCGTCGTCCAGCCCGTCCCGATCGTTCTTCTTTTCATCGAATCTCTTCAGCAGGAACTCATAGCGAAGCCGCTGGACTTCCCGCAACTCCTCTTCGTTATCGTGATCCAGCAGTCTGACCAGATATTCGTCTGTTTCAATGTGATCCATGGGATCCCCCTTATAGTCCTATTGATTGAGCTTATACATCGCAGCCGTTGATAAATCCTGCGTTTGTAAAGCCGAATTTCTTTGCTATATGTTTTGTCGCTTCTTGTTCGGGCGAACATTCTATGACGGTCGACTTCCCCTCGGCAGCTGCTTTCCGAATGAGCTGTGCAGTCAATGTTTCGGCAAAACCGTTTCCCCGGAAGCTTTTATTCAAAACCCATTCGATCTCTTTGCTGTCCTCTTCATAATCTTGATCGTCAATCAGAGTCATTATCCGCAGTGCTTCAGATGATTTCATGATTCTGAAATCTCAATGCACATCATATTAATGACCTCCCCGACATTTCATAAGCCAGAAGCAATAACCTTATGTTTTCGTCGACACGTTGTTCTTGCCACTTATTGTGCAAAGGTTTCATATTATCTTCAATTTCTTTACGCACCTCGCTTGGCAAGCTGTCGAGAATACTCTTATAGTTGTCTAGTATTTTTACTTCTTCCCCATACAAACGCTCATTTGTTTTTGGGGTTGGCAAGTTATCGAGGAAACTCTTGCAGTTGTCTAGAATCTTAACTTCTTTACTATGTAGATGCTCATCTGTTTTTTCATTAAGATCAGACTTATCAATACACCAGTCCGGGACAATTGAAGTTCTGAACGATGCCAACCCATTATAATAATGATACTTCACAGTAAAGTACACTCCGTTTTTCACATACAGAAACTCGTAATCGCTTATATCGTCGTAGTATGTCGGGGCGTGCCATTCGTATACGGTACGAATAAATGTTGATACTCTTTCCACAGATTATTCCTCCGGTGTTATTATCAACTTAATCTATTACTGAACTTATAACCGAGTTATCATCGCTGCTGTCTCAGCGCCGTTTTCATGGCCATCCGAATAAGGCCTATACCTTTGATCACTCGGTCATTATCATTCACCGCAATCCAGAACATATCCCCACGGTCAAAATAGTGGGCTTTTATATCGAGCAGATCCTCGTTGAGCCTTGGTATTCTTCCGAGCGCATCCTTGGCCTGTAGAACCATGAAGATCATATCGTCTCTGTACTTGTCTTCGTATAACTTGATTTCCATGATTACTCAAACTCCGTTCTTAAGGTAAAGTTCTCCGGCAGGTTGGCAATCTCTGTTTTCAGGAATACTGGATAGAAGTATTCGTACTTCAGCCGCTCATAATCCAGCCATTCAAATTCGTGAGTATGCTGCCGCTCATGGAGCGTAAACTTCTCGCCCTTTTCCAGCAGACCTGTATCCAATACATCAAGCAGGAAATAGATGCAAAGCTCATGATAATTCAGTTTGTCTACGTCTTCAGTGAAGAAACCCTGATTTAGCCAGAGAGGACGAATGATATGAGGCGTGATACCCAGCTCCTCTTCGACTTCTCTGACAATAGCGCATTCCGCGGTCTCGCCCATTTTTGCTCTGCCTCCGGGCAGATAATAATACGGTGATCGTTCGTCATGCATGGCAAGAATTTTGCCGTCGTGGATCATGACTCCGCAGACTCGATAGTTGAATTTGCTGTTGCTGATGACATATGAAACATCAGACGGCTTCAGCTCATCAATGAACTTTTGCATACGCTCCGTCACCAATTCTTCTTTTTTCATTGAAATCAATTCATCCTTGGTGACCCATTTGTATGCTGATGTTTCTCCCTCTTGTAAAGCAATACTGGTTTTATCGCAGTCTGTCACACAAAGAAATTCAACGTAAATCGTGTCATGACTGACAACACGCCCGACCTCCGCCAGTTCTTCTGATTCGACTCCGGTTTCTTCCCGCAACTCTCTGACGGCACAAGCAAGAGGGGTTTCTCCCTTCAAGGCTGAACCTCCGGCCGTTGCTTCCCACATGCCACCGAAATGTTTCCTGCTGTCACGCTGCATTAAAAGATATGTGCCGTCTATATGTTTGACGATTATGTCGCTTACGAGATGATAGAATCCGTCTGGAATCGCTTCTCCACGGATCAAAGTCATTCCTTCGATCTTCTCAAATTCTTTATTATAAGCATCCCAGACTTCCATTTAATCCTCCTATATCCTCGGACATCAAAACTACAGTTACAGTCCGATTTGACAACAATCCGATAGTCTCAACCTCACAAAAAGGCTCCAATGACAACAGACCGATAGTCTCAACAACCGATTTTTACCCTCGATAGCGAAACAAGAGTTACAGCAACGGATTTCCTCGTTTTCGCCCTTTCGCTCTGTGGAAACTTATCTACGCTCCCGTTTATAGCCAAAGTCCGAAAAAGCCCTTGTTTCAAGCCGTTTTCCCGTTATCTTCCTCATTTTCTGGACAGCGAAACGACGCACTCCACGTGAAACGAATTCGCGAACATATCATAAGGCTGCACGCTTTCGATCGCGTACCCTGCGTCAGCAAGGATGCGGCAGTCGCGGGCAAGGGTCGCGGGATTACATGAAATATAGGCGACCCTCGGGACGCCGCTTGTTATGATCGCGTCCAGCGCTTCCCGCATCGCGCCCTTCCGCGGCGGATCGAGCAGGAGCTTATCTATCTTATGTCCGCTTTTGACGAGCTTCGGCAGGACGTTTTCTGCAGCGCCGCAGATGAATTCCGCGTTTTCGATCCCGTTGCGCGCCGCGTTGCGCATTGCGTCTTCGATCGCCTGCGGAACGTACTCGATGCCGAGTACGGATCGCGCTCTTTTCGCCATCATCAGCGAGATCGTGCCGATACCGCAGTAAAGGTCGATCACGTCGTCGTTTTCGGAAAGCCCCAGCGCATCGATCGCGGCTTTATAGAGGTTCGGCGTCTGCGCGCTGTTGACCTGCAGGAAGCTCTCCGCGCCGACGGAAAAGCTTAAATCTCCAATTTTTTCGGCAATTATGCCGCTTCCGTAGATGACGCGGCTCCTCCTGCCGAGGATCAAAGCCGTGCGGTCCGGATTCTCATTTTGGATGATCCCCGAAAGACCGGGCAGCGCTTTTTTAAGCGTTTCGATAAGCTCGTTTTCAAAGTGAAGTCCGCCTTTTGTAACGATCACTGCCATCATCTCACCCGTGGAAGCGGTCCGGACCATCAGATGCCGCAGCTCTCCCCTGCCCGTTCTTTCATCATAGGCGGTAATGCCGTGTGCATTCGCCCAATCCGTCACGGCACGGAGCGCCGCGATCGCTTCCGGTTTTTCGATCAGGCAGTCTGCAATCGGAACAACGGTGTGGCTTTTTTCGGAAAGGCAGCCGGAAACGATCTTTCCGTTTCTTTCGGAAAAGGTGAAAACGCCTTTATTGCGGTAGCGCGCAATTTCCGGCGACGGAACGCAGGCTTCGACGCGGATCCCTTCAAGCCCGCCGATGCGTTCGAGCGCATCCCTAACACGCCGTGTCTTGAAAGCGAGCTGAGCGCTGTAATCCATGTGCATAAGTCCGCATCCGCCGCAGCTTCTGTAATACGGGCATGGCGGTATGCAGCGCTCCGGCGCTTCGGAAAGGAGCTTTTCAAGGCGCGCGACGGCGAACCGCTTTTCGGTTTTTATAACTTCGGCGACGACTTTTTCGCCCGGCAGCGCACCCGGGACAAAGACCGCGATATTATCCGCGCGGCCGACGCCCTGGCCTTCCGAGCCGAAGGCAGTAATGGATATCTCGATTTTTTCTCCGATTTTCAACATTTTTCGAATCAGTCGCGCTGCGGCGGCATGGGCGCTTTCTTCGGGACGGTCCGAACATTCGCGTCGCCGAGAAGCCCGCTGAGCGACGAAATAAGCTCCTTTGAAAGGTTCACCGAAAGCTCCTTCGGGGCTTTCAGCTTCCGGCCAGGTACAAGATCGATAAAATAGACTTCACGATTTCCCGGGAAACGCCGCAGAGTTTCGACAACTCTCTCCTTCAGGATTGCGGTCTCCGGCGTGAAATTCAAAACGAGAAGGCGTTCCCCGCCCTTGATAAGCGGCACGACATCCTCGATCAGCAGCGAATTTGCCCGATCCTCGCGCATTGACAGACGCCCTGTGACGATCACTTTCCGATCGTTGACGAGCATTGACGAATATTTCTGATAAACACTCGGGAAAGCGACGACCTCCACTGAGCCGGACATATCCTCGAGCATACCGCTTGCCATCATGCCCGTTCCGGTCTTGACCGGCCGGGTGCGGATCGAGCCGAAGATACCGCCGACGCGGACGTTCATGTTGTCGTGGATCGCGCCGCTGCCGTCCGCCTCGGTCAGTTCAAGGCAGTTGAAGCGGAATTCCGCAAGCTCCTGCTCATATTCCATCAGCGGATGTCCGCTCGCGTAAATTCCTATCGCTTCGCGTTCCATAGTCAGGAGCTCGTCGAGCGGGAACTCATCCTTGGCGTCCTCCCCCGACGGCTGCGAAGCAGGCTGCATGAGCTCCGCGCCGAAATCGAAGAAGGAGAGCTGGCCGGATTCAAGGCGTTTGCGCTCCGCGTTTGCGGCGGAAAGCTCCTGTTCGTAATGGCCGATCAGGTACTTGCGTGAAACGCCAATGCTGTCGAAGCAGCCGGCCTTGATAAGGCCCTCGAGAAGGCGTTTATTAAGTCCCTCCGAGCGGCGCACGAAATCGGAAAAATCTCGGAAATCTCCGCCGATCCGGCGTTCCGAAAGCACATCGTTGATAACGCCTTCGCCGACGTTTCGGATCGCGGCAAGGCCGAAGCGGATGGAACCCTTGTCCACCGAGAAACGGGCTTCGCTTCGGTTGATATCCGGCGGAAGGATCGCGATGCCATGGCTGCGGCAGTAGTAGATATAGGATGCGATCTTTTCGGAATCGGTAAGGAAGCTGTTGATAAGCGCGGTCATGAACTCGACCGGATAAAGGCATTTCAGCAGCGCAGTGCGATAAGCAACGACCGCATAGCATGCGGCGTGGGCCTTGTTGAAGGCATAGGACGCAAAATCCATCATCTCATCGAAAATCTCCTCCGCCGCCTCCTTCGAAACGCCGCGCCGAAGCGCGCCGTCGACCGTCACAACGCCGTTTTCTTCGATTCCGTAAATGAAATTCTTCCTCTCCTGCGCCATCACGTCATGCTTTTTCTTGCTCATGGCGCGGCGGACGAGGTCACTCCTGCCGAGCGAATAGCCGGCAAGATCGCGAACGATCTGCATGACCTGTTCCTGGTAGACCATGCAGCCGTATGTCGTATCGAGTATCGGGCGGAGGAGCTCCGTTTCGTAATGGACCGACGCGGCGTTCTGCTTGCCCTCGATATAGCGCGGGATCTGGTCCATGGGACCCGGGCGGAAGAGAGAAATACCCGCGATGACATCCTCAAGGCAGGAAGGCTTCATTTGCATCATGAACTGCGTCATACCGGCGGATTCAAGCTGGAACACGCCGACCGTTTCACCGGAGCTGATGAGGTCATATACCCGCTTATCGTCATAACTGCAGTTTGAGAAATCCGGCGGCGTTCCCCCGCCTTTGCGGATATAGTCAAGGCAGTCTCGGATGACGGTCAAAGTTCTCAGGCCGAGGAAGTCCATTTTCAGCATGCCGAGCTCTTCAAGCTCCGTCATGGTGAACTGAGTTGTGATCGATTCATCGTTCCTTTGCAGCGGAACGAGCTCCATCGTCGGCAGGGACGAGATCACGACGCCTGCCGCATGGGTCGAAGTATTGCGCGGCAGTCCTTCGACCTTCATCGAAAGATCCATCAGTTTCTTGATCTGCTCATCGGTATCGTAAAGCGTTTTGAGTTCCGGAACGGTCTCGAGCGCGCTCTTAAGGTTCATATCCTTGACCTGCGGGATGAGCTTCGCGATTCGGTCGACGTCCTGGTACGGGATGCGCAGCACTCTTCCGACGTCGCGCACCGCGCCTCTTGCCGCCATCGTGCCGAACGTGACGATTTGGGCAACATGGTCGCTGCCGTATTTGCGTTTGACGTATTCGATGACCTCCTGGCGGCGTTCATAGCAGAAATCGACATCGAAATCGGGCATACTGACGCGTTCGGGGTTCAGGAACCTTTCGAAAAGAAGCTTATACTTGATCGGGTCGATATCCGTGATGCCCATCGTGTACGCCGCGATGGACGCTGCTCCGCTGCCGCGGCCGGGACCGACCTCGATGCCGTTCGATTTCGCGAAATGGATGAAGTCCCAAACGATCAGGTAATAATCGACGAAACCCATCTTCGTGATCACGCCGAGCTCATATTCGAGCCTGTCCCATTCTTCCTTCGTCGGCTCGCCGTAACGGCGGTACATGCCCTCTGTGCAGAGCTTGCGGATATATGTCTCGTTGTCCATGCCGTCCGGCGCGGTGAAGCCGGGCAGGTGGCGCTTACCGAATTCAATGTGCAGATCGCATTTCGCGGCGACTTCGGCGGTATTTGCGACAGCGTCCTCATAGCCGTACATCCGCTTCAGCATTTCGTCTTCGGATTTAAGATAAAACTCCTCCGTCTGCATCCGCATGCGGTTTTCTTCATCCACAAAGCGGCCTGTCTGAACGCAGAGCAGTACATCCTGCGCCTCCGCGTCGTCCTTCGTGACATAATGGATGTCGTTGGTCGCAACGGTCTTGATCCCGAGCTCCTTCGCGAGCTTATCAAGGCGCGGCAGAACAACAAGCTGCTCCGGGATGCCGTGGTTCTGGAGCTCGATATAGAAATCCTCGCCGAAAACGCCTTTCAGCCGCAAAGCGAGCGCCTTCGCTTCATCGTATCTGTTCATCAAAAGATACTGCGGAATATCGCCGGCAAGGCAGGCAGAAAGGCAGATCAGGCCCTCATGATACTGTTCAAGAAGGTTGTAATCAATGCGCGGGCGGTAATAAAAGCCGTCCACAAACGCAATGCTGGACAGCTTGATAAGGTTCTTATATCCGGTTTCGTTTTTGCACAGGAGGATAAGGTGCGCGTTCTCGCGCATGCCGGTCTTGTCGGCGATCGATTTCGGCGCAACATAGGCTTCCATGCCGATTATCGGCTTTATCCCCGCTTTCGTGCATTTTTTATAGAATTCGATCACGCCGTACATGTTGCCGTGGTCGGTGATCGCAAGGGAATCCATGTTGAGCTCCTTCGCACGGTCAACGAGCTCGCCTATGCGGGCCGCGCCGTCGAGAAGGCTGTATTCAGTATGAACATGAAGATGGGTAAAGCTCATTTTGTACCTCTTTTGTTCGCATCCGTCGAGACGGGCGTTCCGTTTCGGATATCGTCGGCAAGCGACTGAAGCTTTTTAAGGCGGTAGTTCACCGCGGATTTTCCGAGAGAAAGCTCATCCGCAAGCTCCGTCAGCGAAAGCTCATAGTTGTTCATCCTCGCTTCCGCAACGACGCGCAGGCTTTCCGGCAAAGCATCGTAGCCGAGAGTTTCGAGCACAAGGGCGATATCCTCCGCCTGGCGGCGCGATGTTTTCGCTACTTTTTCGGCATTCGCCATGATGCAGTTGACGCCGCGGTTCGCCTCGTTATTCGCCTGTTTGAATATGCGCTCGTTCGAAACCTCCATCATCGCCGCCGAAGCGCCGATATATGCAAGCAGATCCTCGAGCTTTTCGCCCTCTTTGATATAAACAACGAAGTTTTGTTTGCGCTTCGTGAGTTTGGGCTCGATCCCGTGGTTCGAAAGAAGTTTAGCGGCAGCCGAAGCAAGCGCTTCATTGCCGATGACGAACTCCGCATGATAGGATTTTTCCGGTTTGGAGACCATCCCGCAGGCGAGAAAGAGTCCGCGCATGAACATCTTTTGCTGTGTCTCGGTCTTCAGCGCACCAACCGGCACCTCCGCGGCGAACTGCTTTTCGCCGTTTTCATCAAAGCTCATGAGGCCCGTGTCGAGCATGAATCGGTCGATGTTGTCGCCGAATAACATAAGCTCGTGATAATTTGCGTTCAGGCGGTCATGCCTGACTTCGGTGAGCCTTGATTCAAGGCCGTAGTGCTGTGAGGCGAGTTTTGCGGCAAGCTCTACAGCGTCCCTGCTCTTTATAACATAGTGAACGCCCCAGCAGCGCTTTTCAGGGACAAGCTTCAGCGAACCGATGCCGAGGGTGAAGGCGGAAAGCAGGGCGCGCGCATCCGAACCGCGTTTGATGCGCAGGTCCGAGATCTCTTTCTTTATCGATGAAGAGAACGATTCTTCGGTTTGTGCCTGTTTTTCGTCCATACCCGAATTTTTATCAGTTATCGAAATGTTGGGGTTTTCCGGCATTCTTTTCTTCAAAGCGTTCTTTAATGTCGTCCGCTTCGGGGATCAGATCGCGGTGCTCAAGGAAAACGCTGTAATCATCCTTCAGCCTGTCGTGCAGCGCTTCCGCCATCGCAACGGAACGGTGACGTCCGCCTGTGCAGCCGAACGAGACCATCAGCCTGCGTTTTCCTTCCTTCATGAAGGACGGGATCACGAGGCGGAGCATTCCCTCGATCATATCGAGCTGCTTCCGAACGTTTTTATCCGAGAAAACGAAATCGCGGACCTCCTTGTCCCTGCCCGATTTATAGCGGAGTTCGGGAACATAATACGGGTTCTCGGTATATCGCATGTCGAAGATGAAATCGGCGTTACCGGGTATGCCGCGCTTATAGCCGAAGCTTGAAATGATGAGCCGCATCGGCACGTTTTCGCCGTGCAGCAGCAGTTCTTCAACCGTTGCGGAGAGTTCGCGCGGACGCATATTCGTTGTATCCACGATGTATTTCGCCTGTTCCTTCAGCGGGGCGAGCATCTCGCGCTCCATACGGATGCCGATGCTGACGTCATCATGCATCGGGTGGATCCGGCGGGTCTCGCTGTAGCGATGCTGCAGAACATTGTCGTCGCACTCGAGGAACATGATCTCGTGCTCATAAGGAAGATGCTGAAGTTCAAGATAGGTCTTCTGCGGGTTATAGCCGAAACGCGATTCGCGGCTGTCGACAACGATCGCGACCCGGTCGATCGAGTTCTCGCTGCTCAGGCAGAGCTCGATGTATTCAACAAGAAGCTGGCACGGAACATTATCCGCGCAAACAAAGCCCATGTCCTCAAGAACATTGAGAACATTGGATTTTCCTGCTCCGGACATTCCTGTTACGATCAAAATGTACATGTGATTCTCCTTATTCGCAAAACATGTTTCCCGATTCAGAAACGAAGCTATTCGATGATTTTGACCTCTGGTTCAAGCAGCACGCCGAATTTTTCATAAACGTCGGCGCGAACGAAGCAGATAAGCGCCGCAACGTCATTAAAGCTCGCGCCGCCGCAGTTGACGATGAATCCCGCGTGCTTCGGGCTCACCATCGCACCGCCGATGCGTTTCCCCTTCAGTCCCGCCTGCTCGATGAGCGCACCGGCAAAGTTTCCGACAGGGCGCTTGAAAGTGCTTCCTGCGGAAGGAAATTCAAGGGGCTGTTTGTCCCTCCGGCGGGCGGTATAATCGTCCATCCTCGCTTTGGCTCCGCCGTCGTCCTCCTTGAGCTCCATAACGGCACGCACGATGACGGCATTGGGGTATGCAAAGGCCGAATAACGGTAGCCGAGGTCGCCATCCGCAACTTTTCTTGTAATTAGTTCGCCGTCGCGGATGAATGAAACTTCCCTCAGGACCTGCGAAAGCTCTCCGCCATATGCGCCTGCGTTCATCGCAGCGCCGCCGCCGACGGTCCCGGGTATGCCGGACGCCCATTCAAGGCCCATAAGCCCGGCAGCGACGCTCGCTTTCGAAACAACGCTCAAAAGCGCGCCTGCCTCCGCCGTCAGGATACTGCCGTCGAATCCGAACGAAGACATATTGCTGCCGATGCGGATAAACAGCGCGTTGACGCCTTTATCCGAAACGAGCAGATTGCTGCCGTTGCCGATAACGTAAACGGGCAGACGGCTTTCCTTAGCGGCTTCGAGCAGCTCCGCCGCTTCCTTCCAGGAGGAGGGCTCGGCGAAATAGGCCATCGGTCCGCCGACGCGGAAGCTTGTATAATCCCGCGCCGGAACACCGGTGCGGACGTTTAAAGCAGAAAAAACTTCGGATGTGTTTTCGTTGATCATCATAGAGTATTTGACTCCCGATCGCATTCTTATTCATTATTATCATACCATGAAAACAGTTGAAAGTAAACCGCAAATCGTTTTTTCCGTCGATTTTTCCCGCAGGAAAATGCTTATTCGCTCCCCTGTCTTTTCCCGCCGAAAGCGCTGCCGACAGCCCCGCTTCCGCCCGCGCGGATCAGCTCAAAAGCCTCACCGAGGAAGCTTTGCTCATACCGAAGTTCGATTTCCGGATTCATCGGCATCAGGCCGAGCTCAACAAGTTCGCTCTGAGCATCCGGCGAGGTCAATTGTCCGATAAACTCACGGCAATAGCTCAGCTTTTCTTCATCCGCGGAAGCCGAGATCCCTATGAACTGAACAAGATCCGTTTGTGCTTCAAAGGGCAGCGCTTCGAAAAAACGCATCTTTCCGGCGGAAAGCAGGCGCGAAAAGTCGCCGACAGCCCGCGCATCCGCAATACAGCAGTCCGCTTTCCCGCGTCGAAACGCGTCAATGCTGTTTTTCGTTGCGTCCCCGCGCGCTTCTTTTGCTTCCTCCTCCGTCAGCTTTGCCGGATCGAAAACCAGCAGCCGGCACGATGCGGCGTACGGGACTGCCAGAATCGAATCTTCGAACGTTCCCGCTTCCGTCGGAACGCTGAACCCTTCCCCTGCTTCACGCAATGCTGAAGCCGGAAGGAATCCCGCCGGAAAGCTAATGATATCCGGCATCGCACCGTTCGCAAGGCGTTCCGCCGCTTTCGCTTCATCGAGGATCTCAACGTTGAAGTACACTTCATAGTGCTTTTTTTCGAGTTTTGACGCGTATTTTTTCAGCCAGCTGCCCAGACTTCCGAGATAAGGGCGAACGCCGGCAACGTGCAAAATGCTTATCACTCCGCGGAACGGTTCTTCCTTCGGTCTCAGCCAATCGAGCCAGCCTTCACGGTCCATGAGCCGGAAAATATGTTTCGGAAGGAACACAAGGAGCAGCAGCACGGCCGCAAGCAGCAAGACGGCAATGGTTTTTTGGATCTTATTCATACAAAAACTGTATGCTTCCGTCCCCGCGCCGTATTCAGAAGAGGGCAAAACAAAAGACCGCGCCTAAAATAGCACGGTCAAATCCATTGTTCGGTTTAGGTTATTCCGCCCTGAAAGCCCTTTTTCCTCCGAGATATGTTTCAAGCACGCGAACTGAACGGAGCTCGTTTTCCGGTGTTTCAAAAGGATCCTTATCCAATACTACGAAATCCGCAAGGAAACCGGGAGCGATCCTGCCCTTTATGTTCTCCTCAAAGCTCGCTCGCGCACCGCCCTGCGTGAAGCTGTCCAGCGCTTCGCGAACGGAAAAAGCCTGATCCGGAAGGAATGGACCCGTGCCGTCCGTTGAACGGCGGGTCACCGCGCATTCGATGCCCTTCATCACGTCCGGAAGCTCCACCGGGCAGTCCGAACCGTTGGAAACGGTCACTCCGCGATCGAGCAGAGTCTTCCAGTTATAGCTCGTCCGTGCGAGCTCCGGCGCAACGAGTTTTTCGACGATATGGTTATCGTAATCGATGAAGATCGACTGGGCGTAGACATGCAGTCCGAGCCTTGCGATGCGTTCGAGCTGATCCGCTCTGCTCACCTGGCAATGCACAACACCGTGGCGATGATCCTCCCTCGGGTGGATCTCAAGCGCCGCCTCGATCGCGTCAAGCACACGGTCAAGACAGGCGTCGCCGATCGCGTGGATTGCTACCTGCATGCCGTATTCGTTTGCAAGAGCAACCATTTTTTTCATATGTTCCGCCGAAAACAGCGAAAAGCCGCGGTTTTCGGGATCGTCCCTGTAAGGTATCGAAAGGTGCGCCGTTCTGGAGCCGAGAGCCCCGTCGCCGAGCATCTTAAGCGGCCCGATGCGGAACATTTCGTCCCCCTTTCCGGTGATGTTTCCGGCGTCGATGAAGGCGCGAAGCTCCTCTTCGGTCGTGAAATTGCACTGCTCGTTGACGCGGACGGTCAGCTCCCCCGCTTCTGCGAGCTCGCGGTAGGCTTCGTTGAAAATTTCCGGCGGGATCTCGCGGAAAACGCAGTAATCGTCGGTCTGGCTCGAAGTGACGCCGTATCTGTTGAGCTCCGCGCAGGCAAGGCGGATCATGTTCTTCAGCCCATCCTTATCCGGCAGCGGCATTCTGCCGAGAAGCAGGTCCATCGCGTTGTCGAAAAGCCTGCCGTCCGGCTCGCCGTCACGCATTCCGATGCTGCCGCCGGCCGGCGAAGGCGTTTCTCCGCCTATGCCGGCAAGCTCGAGTGCCTTTGAATTGGCAACGCAGCAATGGCCGCATGCGCGGGTGATTACGATCGGTATCTCCGCTGAGACCGCGTCGAGGTCGAAACGGTTGGGCATCCGCTTAACATCCGAAAAATAATCCTGATTCCAGCCGCGGCCGGTGAGCCACTGCCCCGCTTTCGGAGGATGCTCCGCAAGGTGCGCCTTCATGCAGGCGATAACTTCCGCAAGGCTTCC
>JAEEYN010000223.1 GCA_016288175.1 Bacillota bacterium
CCACGCTTCGATCAGCTTCTGAAAACTCCACGCGGCGTTCGCGGGGCTAGTCGAAGGCAGGCAGACGGCCTTTCGCCCCGAGACCTTTTCCGTGTATTTCAAATACATTTTTTCGGCGGTCTTTCCGTTCACGAAAACGGCCTCGATCGGCGCTTTTTCGAGGATCGGGCGGATATCGTTCGCTTGAACGTTCGTGATGCTCGCGTCCGAGGAGCCGATTATCTCGCAGGAGGCAATCACGTCCCAGAGCGCGATTCGGTTTTTCAGCAGGAACGCCTTCTTTTCTTCAACCGTGACGGGCGTGCTTTCGCCGAAAACGGCTGAAACGACCCGCCAGAAGCGGTTCTGCGGATGGCCGTAAAAGAAAAGCTGCTCGCGCGATTTGACCGAAGGGAAGCTGCCGAGGATCAGTATGCGCGAGTTTTCGTCGTAAAGCGGCGGGAACGGATGGACGATATGCTGTTTTTCTGCTGTGCTCAATTCAAAAATGCCTGCGGATAAAGAAAAGGTGCGGATCGGTTTTGCCTTTCCGCACCGCTGTTTTTTTATTTGACGAATTTGAGGTCGACGCGCTCCCACGGGAAATCGCAGTCCGTGCGGCCGAAATGACCGTAGGCGGCGGTGTCCTTATAGATGGGGCGGCGCAGGCCGAGGTGCGCGATGATCGCGGCGGGGCGGAAATCGAAGCTCCTTGCGAGCATCGCCTCAAGCTCGCTGTCCGGCATCGTTCCGGTGCCGAAGGTATCCACGCGCAGCGAAACGGGCTTCGCGACGCCGATCGCGTAGGCGAGCTGGATCTCGCAGCGCTTCGCGTAGCCCTGCGCGACAAGGTTCTTCGCGGCATAGCGCGCGGCATACGCGGCGCTTCTGTCGACCTTCGTCGGGTCCTTGCCGGAGAAGCTGCCGCCGCCGTGACGGCCGTAGCCGCCGTAGGTGTCGACGATGATCTTCCTTCCGGTGAGGCCGGAGTCGCCCTGCGGTCCGCCGATAACGAAGCGGCCGGTCGGGTTGACGAGGATGCGGGTGTTTTCATCCATCAGTTTCGTGGGAATCACGGGACGGATAACGGTTTTTTCAACATCCCTGCGGAGGTCTTCGATATCGATATCGGGATCGTGCTGGGTGGAGATGACGACGGTATCGACGCGCGCAGGGCGGTTCTGCTCGTCGTATTCAACGGTGACCTGGCTCTTGCCGTCCGGGCGGAGGTATTTGAGAACGCCGCTCTTGCGGACCTCTGTCAGCCTTCTTGTGAGCTTATGCGCAAGGCTGATCGGCATCGGCATGCATTCCGGCGTTTCGTCGCAGGCGAAGCCGAACATCATGCCCTGGTCGCCCGCGCCGATGTCGAATTCATCCGTCGTTTCGCCGGTCTTGGATTCAAGGCTGCGGTCGACGCCGAGCGCGATATCCGGGGACTGGGCGTTGATGGCGCTGATGACGGCGAGGGCGTGCCCGTCGAAGCCGTATTCGGGCTTGTCGTAGCCGATGTCGAGCACGACGTCGCGCACGAGCTTAGGGATATCGATATAGCAGTTCGTCGTGACCTCGCCCATGACCATGACCATGCCCGTCGTCGCGCAGCATTCGCAGGCGACGCGTGAATTCGGGTCGTTTTTGAGCATCGCGTCGAGAACATTGTCCGCGATCTTGTCGCAGACCTTATCGGGATGGCCTTCCGTTACGGATTCGGAGGTAAAGAGCCTTTTCTGTTTCTCCATTGTTTTTTCCTCTTATAGTATTGCTTTATTCTTTATCAGTTTGTATTACTCCGTGGCCGTGACGGAAGAGCTGGCGGTTATCGAGCGCCCAGAGCCTGTCTGTGAAGCCGCCGATCTCGATCCCCGCGAGGGCGTCGAACATCTCGTAAAGCTTCGCGTCGAGGGTGTCGACCGTTGAAACGATCTCCGCCTCCGGGAACATCGGCTGCTTCGGTGAGCCGAATTCCGGAACGCCGTGGTGGGAAAGCAGGATGTGCGAGATCAGCATCGTCTTTTCCTCCGGGATGCCGAGCTCCATCGCCGCCGTCTGGACCATCGAAGCGCCCATCACGAGGTGGCCGATCAGCTGGCCTTCGGTCGAATACGCCGTCGCGAGGCCGAGGGGACCGACTTCGAGCTCCTGCGTTTTGGCGATGTCGTGAAGGATCACGCCGGCATAAACAAGATCCGCGGAAAGCTCCGGGTCGATCGAAGAATAGACTTCAACGAGCTTTCTCGCAACGGAGAGCATCGTATGGGTATGGAACATCAGCCCGCCCTTATAGGCGTGGTGCAGCCTGAGCGCGGCGGGATAGCGTTCGAGCTTTTCCTTGTTGGCCTGAAGCAGATACCGCGTCAGCCTCGAAATATCCTCGTCGGCGAAGGTACCGGCGAAATCATAGAGCTCCTTGAAGAGCATCTCGCCGTTGACGGGGGATTCCGCAACGATGGAGGAAAGATCCACGTCGTCCTTCTCGTTCATTTTGCGTATGCGGTCGATCTTCAGCTGCTCGTTATCGCGGTACATATTTATCGTGCCGCGGACTTTGATGATCTCGCCCGCGGAATAGGCGCCATGCACGGAGGGCTGATAATCCCAAAGCTTCGCGTTGACCTCGCCCTCAGCGTCCGCGAGGGTGAAATCGAGGTATTCGGCTCCCTTGACATTCACCTTAAGCTGAACGTTCTTGATGATGCAGAAGCCTTCGACCTGGTTCGTTGCGTTGTTGATGATGTTTGAAAGCAGCTTCATTCTGCCCATTGTCCGTGACCTGCCTTTCGGTTAGATTGCGTCGTAGCGCTTGCAGTTTCGAATGGTAAGTTCCCCGTCCCTCAGTTCGGCAGTGAACTCGAACGAAACGGTGACGCCCTTGACGGTTTCGGCGCTGACGACGATCCTTGCAAGGCCGTCATCCGTCCATTCCGCGCCGCCAAGCTTGCATTCGGCGTATTTTTCCTTCACGCGGACGAAATAATTGTCGTCCTCGCAATAGAAATCCTGGATCATGCCGGGGCGTTTCGGCGTATGCCGCAGCGTTTTTGTGCCGAAAAGGGACTGCAGCCTTGCGTCCGCATCTTCCGCGGTCACCTTCCCGTAGCCGTTTTCGCCGGCAGTAAGCTCGTCGTTATATAAATAGTAAATGAATTTCTCGAATTCGCTGATCTGCATCGTCTCAAGATCGAGATCTTCCTCATCATGCGCTTCGGCAAAGGCTTCCGCGGCGTCGAAAACGGCCTTTTTCTGGTTCTCCGTAAGCTCGATCTTCTCTCCGGCGGCGCCGGGATCCTTCTGGTTCTCGATCAGTTTATCGTCGTCCGTCTTTTTGCCGCAGGAGGTAAAGGATGCCGCGCCGAGCAGCATTACCGCCGCAAGCAGCAGCGCAAAGGCGGATATCATCTTTTTCATGGATCTTCTGTTGTTGCCGTTGTTCATGGCTTATCTTTCCGTTCATGGTTTTGCCCCGCGGCTCGCCGCGCAGGCTACCTTTTATTATAACATATCCGGCTCCCGTTAAGCAAGCCTTATCCGTTCAGAAACACGTTCATCACAAACGATATTTTGCGAAGTGTTTTGCGGGGTGTTCCGGCGCGCACGGGAAAGAACGAAAAGCCCTCCGGCGTTCGGAGGGCGTGGGTGATTTATGTTTGGCCTCAATCCCACGGGCTGACGGCAAGCAGCTGCGCCTGCGGCTCGTCCTCGGTAAGATCATAGCGGACAAGGCAGGAGCCGTAGCTCATATTTCTGCCGTCATGAACGAACCTCAAATGGCTGTAGACGACGAAAAGC
>JAEEYN010000004.1 GCA_016288175.1 Bacillota bacterium
CTGCAGGAAACGAAGCTGCAGGAGGGCCAGATCGACTTCGCGCCGGAGGGCTATCACGCCTACTGGCATTACGCCGTGAAGAAGGGCTATTCCGGCACCGCCGTTTTTTCGAAGCAGGAGCCGCTTTCCGTCCGTTACGGCATGGACAGGGGCGAGGAATTCGAGGGCGAGGGCCGCGTTATAACGCTCGAGTTCCCGGAATCCTTTTTCGTCACGGTCTATACCCCGAACGCGCAGCGCGAGCTGACGCGGCTTGAGTATCGCTGCCGTTGGGAGGACGCCTTCCGCGAATACCTGACGGAGCTCGATAAGGTGAAGCACGTCGTCGTCTGCGGCGATATGAACGTCGCCCATAATGAGATCGACCTCAAGAACGCCAAATCCAATATCGGAAACGCCGGCTTTACATACGAGGAAAGGGAAAAATTCACGGCGCTGCTCGACGCGGGCTTTGCGGACAGCTTCCGCCGGGTCTATCCCGAAAGGACGGACGCCTATACCTGGTGGAGCTATATGTTCAAATCGCGCGAGCGGAACACCGGCTGGCGCATCGACTATTTCGTTGTCAGCGAAAGGCTTTTGCCGCGGGTGAAGGACGCGCTGATCTATGCGGATGTAATGGGCAGCGATCATTGCCCCGTCGGGCTCATCCTCGACTGAACGGAACACTATTTTTCGGGGGAGAATAATATGGAATTCAAATTCGCGAAAATGCACGGCCTCGGCAACGACATGGTCGTCATCGACGACCGCGAGGAGAGGATAAGCGATATCAACGATTTCGCGATGAAGATCCTCCACCGCAATATCGGCGTCGGCGCGGACAGCCTGCTCGTTATCAGAAATTCGAAGATCGCGGATATCAAGATGCTGATCCTCAATATCGACGGCAGCGAAGCGGAAATGTGCGGCAACGGTATCCGCTGCTTCGTCAAATACTGCATCGAAAAGGGCATCATGGATAAGCCCGATTTCACGGTCGAAACGCTTTCCGGCATCAAACGGCCCCATGCAGTCGTCGAAAACGGCGTTGTGACCGGCATAGGTGTCGATATGGGCGAACCGAAGCTTGCCTGCGAGGAGATCCCGGTTTCCGCGGAGGGCGAATTCCAGCAGAAGCACCTTTATTCCCACGGCCGCCGCTTCACCGTTACGAGCGTCAATACCGGCGTTCCGCATACCGTCGCCTTTGTGGACGACGCGGACCTTACGGACGTTGAGTATTACGGCAAGGATATCGAGCACAGCCCGATCTTCCCGAGAAGGACGAATGTCGACTTCGTGCAGGTCGTTGATACCGAAAATATCATCATGCGCGCATGGGAGCGCGGCTGCGGCTGCACCCTCTGCTGCGGCACCGGCGCCTGCGCTTCCGTCGTCGCCTGCATCCTTGCGGGCCATACGGGGCGGAAGGTGAACGTTCATATGGAGCTCGGCACGCTCGTTATCGAGTGGCTGCCCGACAACAGCCTCTATATGTTCGGCCCCGCGAAGACGGTCTGCGAAGGCGTTTTCTACCTTGACGAATGAATCGGGAAGCGGAAAACAAAAGCGAAAAGCTGTTTTCGATCCTGAAACCGGGGAAAGCTTATTCCGCGGACTGCCTGCCGCCCGTGCTGCTCGCGCCGATGGCGGGGGTCACGGACAGCGTTTTCCGGAGGATATGCATCGAAAAGGGCTGCGATTTCACCTTCACGGAGATGGTCAGCGCCAACGGCCTGCATTACAACAACAAAAAGACGCAGGAGCTGATCTCGATCTCGGAGGCGGAAAAGCCCTGCGGCGTGCAGCTTTTCGGGCACGATCCCGAGATCATCGCGGAAACGGTCGAAAGGCTTTTCGATAAGCTCGTCGACAGCTCGGGCGTCAGCGTTGTGGATATCAACATGGGCTGCCCCGCGCCGAAGATCACGTCGAACGGCGACGGCTCGGCGCTGATGAAAAACCCCGTTCTCGCGGGGAAGATCATCGAATCTGCCGTCAAGGCTTCGCCCGTTCCCGTCAGCGTCAAATTCCGCAAGGGCTGGGACGGTGAGCATGTCAACGCCGTTGAATTCGCGAAGATCGCGGAAAATTCAGGCGCGGCGTTTATGACCGTTCACGGCAGGACGCGGATGCAGATGTATTCCGGCACTGCGGACCGCGGGATCATCAAAGCGGTCGTCGACGCGGTATCGGTCCCGGTCATAGGCAACGGCGATATTTTTACGGCGGAGTCCGCGCTCGCGATGCTTGAAGAAACAGGCTGCGCGGGCATCATGGCCGCCCGCGGCGCGCAGGGGAATCCCTTCCTTTTCGCCGAGATCAAAGCGGCGCTGACGGGCGCTTCGTACATGGAGCCGACGCCCGTCGAAAAGCTCGACGCGGCGCTCACTCATTTTACCGAATACGTTGCGGAGCACGGCGGCGGTTCGTTCGTGGATATGCGCAAGCACGTCGCCTGGTACACGAAGGGCATGTACGGCGGAACGGAGCTGCGGCGCCGGGTCAATGACTGCGCGGACGGCGAGGACCTCGTACGCATCGTTCGGGATTTCCGGCAAAAATTTATTGAACGAGCCAAAAAATAAAGTAAATAATCATATTTCCATAACCTTAATAAGAGGAGAACCGAAACTATGTTAATGGATGCAAAGGGCATTATCCGGCGCGCGGAGGACATCCTTCGCGGGGATTATCAGGTCGAACTGGGCGAAGCGAATTCCAAACAGCTCCACAGGGCGATCTCAAGCGCAGTTATGTACGCGATCGCGGACGATTGGCGCAGGAGCCGCCGCGTTCGCGAAAAGAACCGCAGGGCGTATTACATCTCCGCCGAGTATCTGACCGGCAGGATGATCTATAACAACCTTTATTCGCTGAAGCTGCTGGACGATGTGAAGCGCCTTCTCGCAGTGCGCGGCGTGGATATCGCCATCATGGAGGATATCGAGGACTGCGCTCTCGGCAACGGCGGTCTCGGCCGTCTCGCCGCCTGCTTCCTCGACAGCGCCGCGACGCATGATCTGCCCCTCGACGGCTACGGCATCCGCTATAAATTCGGCCTTTTCAAGCAGGAATTCATCAACGGCTTCCAGGCGGAGAAGGCGGATGACTGGCAGCGCCAGGGCGATCCCTGGAGCCGCAGGCGCGACGACAAGACCGTCACCGTCGAATTCGCAACGGGCAAAGTCATCGCCGTTCCCTACGATATGCCCGTGATCGGTTACAACACCTGTACCGTCGGCACGCTGCGCCTTTTCCAGAGCGAAGCGGAGGAGGAATTCAATTTCGCCGCGTTCAACTCCCAGGAATACGCCCTTGCTGTCCGCGAAAAGAACGCCGTGGAGGACATCACCCGCGTGCTTTACCCGAACGACAGCACCTACGAGGGTAAGCGCCTGCGCCTGAAGCAGCAGTACTTCCTTTCGAGCGCGTCCCTGCAGGACATCATGCGCCGCCATAAGCGTATTTTCGGAACGAGCGACAATTTCGCGGAGATGAACTGCGTCCAGCTCAACGATACCCATCCGACCGTAAGCATTCCGGAGCTCGTCCGCCTGCTCATTGAGGACGGAAGGAGCTTCGGGGAAGCGCTCGATATCGCCCGCCGCACCTTCAATTATACGAACCATACCCTGATGAGCGAAGCGCTCGAGACCTGGGACGTCGGCCTTTTCAAGAGCGTTATCCCGAATATCTACGACATCATCGAGAAGATCGACGCCCATCTTCAGAAGGAGCTCGCTTCCCGCGGCGTTCCGGCCGAAAAGATCGCCGGCATGCGCATCATCGCGGACGGCCGCATCCATATGGCGCGTCTTGCGACCTATGTTTCGACCTATGTCAACGGCGTTGCGAAGATCCACTCCAACCTGCTCAAGACCGAAGTGCTCCACGACTGGTATGAAGTCTATCCGGAGCGCTTCCAGAACAAGACCAACGGCATCACCCAGCGCCGCTTCCTCGGCCTCTGCAACCCCGGCCTTTCCCGCCTTATCGGCGAGCGGATCGGCTACGGTTTCCTCACCGACCTCGACGAGCTCAAGCAGCTCGAGCCGATGATCGACGACGGCATGATCAACGAATTCATCGCCGTGAAGAAGGATCTCAAGCAGAAGCTTTCGAAGATCCTTGCGGAGAAGGAGGGCGCGGATATCCCCGCCGATTTCGTTTTCGACGTTCAGGTCAAGCGTATGCACGAATACAAGCGCCAGCTCATGAACGCGCTCTCGATCGTTCATATCTATAAGGAGCTCAAGGCGGGTCACCTTGCGGACATGCCGAAGGTCGCGTTCATCTTCGGCGCGAAGGCCGCTCCGGGCTATTTCATGGCGAAGAACATCATCAAGTTCATCAACGAGATTGCCCGCAAGGTCAATTCCGATCCGGAAGTCAACGGCAGGATCCGCGTCGTGTTCGCCGCCAACTACAACTGCTCCTACGCGGAGCATATCATCCCCGCCGCCGATATCAGCGAGCAGATCTCGCCCGCAGGCACGGAGGCGAGCGGCACCGGCAACATGAAGTTCATGCTCAACGGCGCGGTCACCCTCGGAACCTACGACGGCGCGAATATCGAGATCGTCGAATGCGCGGGCGAGGAGAACAACTATATCTTCGGCGCGAAGGTGGAGGAGCTCTCGAGGCTGCGCCCGCACTACGATCCGCGCAAGATCTATGACAGCGATCCCATCGTGAAGAGGACTGTCGATTCGCTGATCGACGGCAGCATCGCCAATGATCCGGACAGCGCGCGCGTATTCAGGGAGATCTGGAACTCCCTGCTTGTCGGCGATTGGCGCAAGCCCGATTATTACTTTAATCTCTACGATTTCGAGGACTATGTCAATACCAAGCTCCGCGCGATCTACGATACCCGCGATGAGCGCGCGTTCGCGAAGAAATGCCTTATGAATACCGTCAATGCCGGCAAGTTCTCCAGCGACCGCACGATCCGCGAGTACGCGAAGGAGATCTGGCATATCGAAAGGAACGATCCGGACGGAATAATGTAAACGAACAAAGCCGCTTTTTCGCGGCACGCCCGGGCCGGAGCGGCGCTTCGGCCCGGTTTTCATTATTCTTTGTAACCTTTCCGAAAAAAGCGTGTTTAATAGGGTGAAGGCTTTCAATTCCAAAGGAGAGCGGCATGAAGGATTCAAGGATCGTTGACAAATACCTTGCAAGGGACGATTCCGCGCTTAAGGCCACCGCCGAAAAATACGGCGGGAGGCTGAAACAGCTCGCCCTTCGCCTGCTCGCGGACGATTTCGCCGCGGAGGAATGCGTGAGCGACGCGTATCTCGCGGCGTGGAACAGCATCCCGCCGAACGAGCCGAGGGACTATCTTTTCCCGTTCCTCGCGCGGATCGTGAAGCAGCGTGCGCTGAATCGCATCCGCAGCGACCGGACCAAGAAGCGCGCCGCGCAGCTGACGGAGCTCACGCGGGAGATGGAGGAGTGCATCCCCTTCTCCGCGGACGTTTCGCAGGAAGCGGAAGCAAAGGAGCTCATCCGCCTGATCAACGGATTTCTCGGCGGCCTTGAAAAGCAGAAGCGGGATATTTTCGTCCGCCGCTACTTTTTTCTGGACAGCGTCCGTGAAATCGCCGGGGATCTCGGCCGCAGCGAAAGTTCGGTCAAAACGACGCTCTTTCGTCTTCGGGAAAAGCTGAAGGCATATCTCAAAGCGGAGGGCTACCGGGTCTAACGGAAAGGAGTTTATTATGAACGGTATCGATGGCCTTGATATTACAAACGGCATCAACGAAGAATTTATAGCGTCCGCGGCAAAAACGCGCGGCGCAAGGCGCACTCTTTGGTATTCGCTGGCCGCTGCCGCCTGCGCCGTTGCCGCGGCGGTCGCCGTCACCGCTGCGCTGAGGGGAGGGACCCCGCAGCCCGAAACGCAAAGCGCGCTCATGCCCGCGCAAACGGGAACAAGCGAAACGGCGCCGACCGCAGTGCAGACCGCAGCGCCGACCGAGGCACCGACGCCGGAGCCGGTGATACTATACGCGCCCGGAGCAGGCGGCATCCAAGAGTTCGTGCCGTCCCACGGCGGGACGAACATCGACGGCGCGCTGAATCGCGCGATCAACGACGGCGAGCACGAGGACTGCCTCTTCGCCGTGGATATCGGCGTTACCGATCTCACAGCGGACGTCTATGAGATGCTGACGGAGGAATTTTTGAAGTGCGCAAAGGATCCGTACTACAAAAAATACTGCGATATAGAGAGAAAGTGGAGCAACGAATGCCGGAAGCGGCTGCAGGAGATCAACGAAATCGCCGGCACGACCGAACAGTCCTCGCCGGAGTGGATGGAGGCTTATAACAGGAAGCGGGAGGAATACGTACTCACGCAGATGGACCGCTACGAATGGAACCGCTGCAAGGCGGCAAATGCAGCATACCATGAGGCCGAGGCAAGGCTCGGAAGCTACAGCGTGGAGCCGAAGGTCGTGGCGCTTGCGGCGGAACGGCTGGACGCAGAGTTCGAAAGGCTCAAATCCGCCGGACTCAACGTCTATCGCAACGAAAAAGGCGGCATCTGCGGCTACCTGACCGCCGAGCAGATCCGCAATTTCCCCGGTTCGACCGATTACGGCTACTATATCATCTGGCAGGGCCATGACGGCGGGATCGCGGAATGAACGGCTGAAAACAGAAGGAGCCTCCCGGAAGCATATCCGGGAGACTTCTTTTTGTTCCGGCTATTGAATAACGCCGGGGAAAATGGTAAAATAGCTTGAAAAGGCAAGAAATTGCCTGAAGAAACCAACTTGGGGGAACCAATGAACCGCATCAGCAAGGACGAATACTATCTTTCCATCGCCGCTTCCGTGGCGAAGCGCTCCACCTGCCTTCGCAGGCAGTACGGCGCCGTCATCATCAAGAACGACGAGATCATCTCCACCGGCTATAACGGCGCGGCAAGGGGCGAAGCCAACTGCTGCGATACCGGCGTCTGCTGGCGCGAGGCGAACAACATCCCCCACGGCGAACAGTACGAAAAATGCGTTGCCGTCCACGCGGAGCAGAACGCGATCATCTCCGCCGCCCGCGGGGAAATGCTCGGCAGCGTTCTATATCTTGCCGGTTTCGACGCGAACGGCGAGCTTGCTGAGCCCGCGCCATGCATGATCTGCCGCCGCATGATCAAAAACGCCGGCATCGCGGAGGTCGTTTCGAAATCCGACGACGGCTCAATCAAGAGAACAAAGGTATAAACGCCGCGTTAATCAGCAGTTACTCGAGGGGAAGCCATGCGGTCTGAGCGAAAGGCATGCCCCTATTAACAAAAGGAGATACTTTATGCGACTCGTTTCCCCTTCATTTGAAATTCTGAATCCCCCGAAGCGCGAGGAGGTGCTGCGGCATCTCGAGCTCTGCGGCAGGGTATGCTACAAGAGCGAGGATAAAATGACGGAGGAATCCGCCTCCCGCATGGTCCGCATGCTGATCGAGCGCGGGCACGAGAGCCCCATCGAGCATTTTTCGATCAGCGTCCGCATCATCTGCGACCGCGGCGTTTCCCATGAATGGGTGCGGCACCGCGTCGCGAGCTATTCGCAGGAATCGACGCGCTACTGCAATTATTCGAACGCCAAATTCGGCAGCGAGCTGACCTTTATAAAGCCCTATTTCGCGGAGCCCGGCAGCCCCCTTTTCACCGAATGGGAAAAGGCGATGGAGAACGCGGAGAATTCATATTTCGCGATGCTCAAGGAAGGCGCAAAGCCGGAGGACGCGCGGAGCGTGCTTCCGAACAGCCTCAAAACGGAGTTCATCTGCACGATGAATCTGCGCGAATGGCGGCATTTCTTCGCCCTCCGCTGCGCACCCGCCGCACACCCCGCGATGAGGGAGATCTCGATCCCCCTGAGGGAAGCGTTCCGCGAGCTGCTGCCGGAGCTGTTCTAAAGAAACAAATAAAACAAAAACGGGTTGTCGAACAAAGTTCACAACTCGTTTTTATATTAAAACGTCTTTTACACCGAAAGGCAAAACAAACGCACGGTGAGTTTTACTCGATCTCCTGATTGAGCGAATTGAATTCCGGTGCGTCGAAAAACTCGCCGAGCGATAGGCTGAGACCGTCACAGAGCTTTTTGATGGTTATGATCGAAACGTCGCGCCTTTCGGGATTCAGCATGCTGTACGCCGTCGAGGGCGTGATCCCGGAGGCGGTCGCAAGCTCGTTTACCGTTATTCCTCTTTCGGCGCAAAGCCTCTTGAACCGCTGCGCCACCGCATCCTTGACAGACATTTTCCGTACCTCCGACCAAAATTATAAAAAACTTTACTCAGCTGCGTATACGCACTTGCGTAATTCAAAGAACTATGGTATAATGTCTGTATCCGAGAAACCCATCAAACTTATAAGGAGGAAAATATGAATAACAAGACTAAACGAGTTTTTTCACTTCTCGTTTGCGCCGCACTGATTGCGGTTGTGATTCCGATTGCGGCGCTTGCGACGGCCGAGCATACTGTGCGTGACGGTGAGATTTGGGATGGGTCCGTTGCTTCGGCCTTTGCCGGAGGCAGCGGTACCGAGAGCGATCCGTACCTGATCTCGAACGGTGCTGAGCTTGCTTTCCTTGCCGAACAGGTAAACGCGGGAGAAAGCTATTACGGATGCTTTTTCGAGCTGACGGACGATATTTACCTCAACGATACCGAGGGCTGGGAGGACTGGTCAAGCGAGAACCCGCCGGCGAATACTTGGACGCCGATTGGATGGTCGGAATACTGCACCGATGAAAACGGCGGTTCCTGGCATGAAATGAGATCGTTCGAAGGCAACTTCAACGGAGGCGAACACGCGATATACGGCCTCTTTGCATGCCCCGAGGATGACAGCCTTATCACCAAAGGCCTGTTTGGCTGTATGTATAACGGCACGGTATCGGATCTCATGGTGCTTGACAGCCATATAATCGGGAATTACACTTGCAGCGGTATTGTTGCCTGGGGTGCTGAGGTAAGAGTTAACGATTGCGCCTTCCGGGGCTGGATCGAAAGCGGAGCCTACTGCGGCGGCATAATCGGATATATGGAAGGTGACAGTATTTCAATTTGCGACTGTATGTCGGTTGGCATATTTGAAGGCTCGGAGGCTACAGGAGCCATTTTGGGGTATTTCTGCGGGCATTCGACTGCGGCTGAGATGCTTAATTGTAAGGCTAACGGAATAGTTTGTTCGGAAAAGGAAGCTGGCGGAATCGCTGGTTGGTTTGAAGGATATGCCGAATGCTGTATGGCTGCAGGCCGTGTGATCGGCGGCGAATACGCGGGAGGCCTTTTTGGTTCCCTATGGATCAGCGTCCGAAAAAGCTATAGTCTTGCCGATGTAACAGGTGCTTGCGCAGGCGGCATTGCCGGCGTGGCAAACAGTGCCGGCATCAATGATTCATACAATTGCGGCGCGGTAGACGGTGCGCAGATCGCAGGCGGCCTTGTGGGCATGGGATATGAATTTGCACTGTATCAATGTTATAACATCGGTTCGGTAACGGGCGGTGAAGTTTCTGGCGCGGTGTTCGGGTATGATTACGAAGGATACTGCACTTGCGAGAACTGCTTCTGCCTTGAGGGGTGCACCGAAGGTCAGCACATCGGCGCAATCGTGCTCACCGAGGAGCAGATGGCGGATGGTTCGAATTATGAGGAATACGATTTCGAGAATGTTTGGACGATGGAAGGCAACCCCGATTATCCTTATGCGGAGCTGATCGATAATCCGCACTTAACTATCGAGAACGAAGAGCCTGCAATTCCCGGCGATGTGAACGGCAGCGGCGCTGTGGACGTCGCGGATGCGGTCATCGTGATGCGCGCTTCGATGGGCTTGATCGAGCTTACCGAGCAGCAGTTCGCTGCGGGCGACATAAACGGCGACGGACAGATCAACATCACGGACGCCGTGACGCTGCTTCGAATGGCGATGGGAATTGCGTAAAAGCTTCTGCCGGAGCTGTTCTGAATAATCAAGCCTCTATATAAATGAAATCAAGCCGGGAAACGCTCCCGGCTTGTTCGCATCTATTCGGCAGAATCATTCCCCGATGGAGGAAACGACCGTATAAACGTCCTCCGGCGGGGTATCGAAATGCCCTGTGACGTCTATCTTCACGCCGCTGCGAAGGACTGTAACGGTATAGCGGTCTCGCAAAGCCCGCCAAGCGGCCTGCACGTCCTCGAGCGTCGGCTCGGTATGGCTGCCCTCGTCGCCGGGGTCGATATCGACATGGATGTAGTGCCCGTCGGCGTCGCGGAGCTCATATTCTATGCGCTTGGTGACGGGCACCGTGTCCTGCTGCACGGCGCGATCGCAGATGATCGAAGCGTAGACGAGCGTGTAGCCCTCCGGAACCGCGGCGGGCACGAAGAGCCCGAAGCGTTCGTCCGCGCGGCAGTCGCCCAGCGTCGTTCCCGTAAAACACGGGTCCGCGGCCGACGTTCCCTCCGCCGTTAAAAGCTCAATGAATTCCGAAAGCTTTTCGCCGTCGGCGCGAATGCAGATCATATCCTCTCCGTTGGTCGAATGACCGTAAAGCCATACGAATTCATCGTACACCAGAATATCGATCAAAAGCCCGTTCTCCGCTTTAAAAAACAGCGCGGCGCGGCACGACAGGGCCTCTGTATTTATAAAGACCTCGCCTCCGTCAAGCAGGCCGATAAGCTCCCGCACCGCCGCTTCGTGATCCGTCCCTGCGCGGAACCAGCTTTGACTGTCGGCGTCTCCGACGCGCAGGATAAGTTCCGCTGTGTTTTCCGAAAGATGAAGCCGATCCTCAAGGATATCGCTGCCAAAGCGATAATCCGCCGTGTCCGTCCTGTTCACGAAGATCATGACCGTTCCGTTTTCCTGCCGCGAACAGAGCAGGAGGCGCGGATCCACACCGTCGACGGTGCAGACGGGGCCGACGAAGCTTCC
>JAEEYN010000224.1 GCA_016288175.1 Bacillota bacterium
ATCGGCAACACGACGACCTCCGCCGCAGTGCTTTCCGCGCTCACCGGAAAAAGCGCCGAAGCCGTCACGGGCCTCGGAAGCGGCCTCACTCCGGAGGCGTTCAGTCATAAAAAGGAAGTTATTGCCCGCGCCGTCGCGCTGAATATGCCCGACCCGGCGGACGTTATCGGCGTTCTTTCGAAGGTCGGCGGTTTCGACCTCGCCGCGATGACGGGGGCGTTTATCGGCTGTGCCGCATGCAGGCTTCCCGCTGTGGCGGACGGCTTCATTTCGGTCGTCGCCGCTCTCTGCGCGGTCAGGCTCTGCCCCGCCGTTTCGGATTTTCTGTTCATTGCCCATGCTTCGAAGGAAGCGGGAAGCCGCATCGCGGAAGCGGAGCTCGGCATCGTGCCGCTGCTGCACCTCGGTATGCGGCTCGGCGAAGGCAGCGGCTGTCCGCTCGCGTTCCAGATCATGCGCGGGGCCTGCGCCGCGATGAACGGCATGGCGACCTTCGAAGAGGCCGCGATCGACGATGGATACCTTCTCGATATCCGCGGAAAAGAGTTTTGATTTATGAAGATACTGTTGGTCGGCGGAAGCAAAAGCGGCAAAAGCCGCCTTGCGCAAAGGCTCGCGAAAGCGCTCTCGGCCGGCGGGCCGATGTATTATTGGGCAACGATGGAGCCGATCGACAATGAGGACCGCGAGCGGATCGAAAAGCATCTCGCGGACCGTGCGGGCTGGGGCTTCGAAACGGTCGAATGCGGCCGCCGGCTCGAAGCTGCGCCGCTGCCCGCCGACTGCGGCAGGGCGGCCGTGCTCTTCGACAGCGTTACGGCGCTCGTAACTAACGAGATGTTCGGTAGTTCCGCCGGCGCTTTCGATGAAAAAAACGCCGCCGTCCTGGCAGCGGAAGCGTGGGAGCGCTCCGTCCGCGGGCTGATGCGGCTTGCCGATTCATTTGAAAACACCATTCTTGTCGCGGACGACGTTTTCCGCGACGGAAGGGAATTTGACGAAACGACCGAGCTCTGGCGCAAGGCGCTCGCCGGAGCGCTCAGGCGGATCGCCGCGGAGTTCGACACGGTCTGCGAGGTCACAGCCGGCATTCCGAAGCCGGTCAAAGGTTCGCTGCCAGACGGTTTTGAGGTGAAGTTGTGAAAACATGGTTTACCGCTTTTTTCATGGCATGGGGAATGTTTCTTGCGATCCCCTGCCCCTTCCCGCGTTGGGATGAGAACGCGCGGCCGCGGATGCTCGTCTGCCTGCCGTTTGTCGGCGTTATCGTCGGCGGTCTCTGGGCGCTCACGGCGTGGCTGACGGAGCTCATCGGACTGCCCCGCTCGATCGCCGCGCTGCTGCTTGCCGCCGTGCCGTGGCTCGTGACAGGTTTCCTCCATCTGGACGGTTTTTCGGATGTCTGCGACGCGATGCTCTCCCACAGGGACCTGCAAACGCGGCAGAAGATCCTTAAGGATCCCCACTGCGGGGCATTCGGCGTGATCTGCCTGCTGCTGCTCATTCTGGCTCAGTTCTGCGTGTTTTTCTCCGCGGAGAAGATCCCGCAGGCGTCGCTTGAGGGCGTCATGCCCTGCTTTTCCTCGAGGTGCGCGATGCAGGCGTTTGAAAACGCAAAGCCGACCCTTCTTTTCGGTTTGAACGGCGACCCGCGCTTCGCGTTTCTGCTTTCCATCGGGCTTATCCCCGTTGCGACACGCGCCTGCGCGGGCATTGCGGTGCTTTCGCTGCGCAGCATGAAGACGAGCCAGTATGCCGCGATGAACAGCGCCGCGGAAAACGGCGGCACGCAGTCCGGAGCCGAGCTCAAGGCGGAAGGCGTTGCGGATCTTTCGGTTGACGCCGAAAAAGCAAAGACCGCCGAAACGCAGGCTGAAGGCAAAACGGAGCTTGCGTCGGAGCTTGCCCTCCGGAAAAAGAAGCGCGCCCGCTGCCGCGCCGCGCTGATCGCTGTGCTGATCCTCGCAGCGGCCGTTCCCGCCGCGCTCTTCGGCGTTCTCGGCCTCGCCCCCGCAGCAGCGGCGTTGTTCTATTGGATCTTTGCTTTGATCGCCTATCGGAATCTCGACGGCATGAACGGCGATATCTCCGGTTTCGCGCTCACGCTCGGCGAGCTTTTCGGCGCCGCAGTGCTGGTTTTCGTGCAGAGCGGCTTTGCCGAAAGGTTGATCGTTATCGGCTGAAAGGTTATGTTATGGAGCTGATCATCGGCGGCGCGTACGCCGGAAAACTCACGTACGCCGCAGCAAAATACGGCTTTGGCGAAGGTGATGTCCTCGACCTCGCTCTGCGCGATCCGGACGGTTCCTCCCCTGCGCTGCGACATCTTGAGGCGTACACAAGACGCTGCGCGGAAAACGGTTTTTCCGCCGAAAAAACGCTTGAAATGCTCGAACCCTGCCTGGCAGCCGGAGCCGCCGTCATCTCTCGCGAGATCGGCAGCGGCATCGTTCCCATGGACGAAACCGAGCGGCGCTGGCGTGAACTGCACGGGCAGGTGCTTTCCGCCCTTGCGAAGCGTGCGGAGCGCGTGACAAGGCTCTTCTGCGGC
>JAEEYN010000225.1 GCA_016288175.1 Bacillota bacterium
GGCACCGAAGCGCTGATATCCGACACTGTCGGCTTTATAAACAAGCTCCCCCACGATCTTGTGCAGGCTTTCCACTCAACTCTCGAAGAGGTTTCGAATGCGGATCTGATCCTTCACGTTATCGATTACTCGAGTCCGTATCATGACCGCCAGATCGCTGTTGTCGACGACGTTCTTGCCGAACTCAAAGCATCGGATATCCCGACGATCCGCGTATTCAACAAGATCGATAAAGCCGAACAAAGCGCACCGTCCGACACCGATGACAGGCTTTCCATAAGCGCAAAATACGGTGAAGGAATCGACAAACTGCTTTCTGCGATCGAACTGAAACTCAATTCCTCGCGCGCCGAGATCGAACTACTTGTTCCGTATTCCAAGTATGAAGCGATATCGCTGATCCGCGAGCGAGGAATGCTCCTTTCCGAGGAACATCGCGAGGACGGAACCTTCATTCGCGCCAGACTTGATCGCGAGGATATCGGTCAATTGAAAAAAATCCTTGATTTCTGAGCGGTTTTGCATTATAATGCGCCATTAGAACGATCCGAAAGGCTTTTTACTGTGAAAACGAAGATCATTACAATCGAAGGTATTGACGGCAGCGGAAAGACCGTTCAGTTCGATCTGCTTGCGGCAGAACTCGAAAAGCGCGGCTTCACCGTTTCAAAGCGCTCCTATCCTGTTTATGATTCGTATTTCGGCGGTCAGGTCGGCCGTTTCCTTTCGGCTGCCGATGGAGTACGCGCAACGGACGTCGACCAGAAGAGCATGGCGCTTTGGTTCGCGATGGACCGCTTCGACGACCTTCACGGCTACAGAGACGGAGAGACGGACTTTATGCTGATCAACCGTTATGTTCTTTCAAACGCCGTTTATCAGAGTATCCGCGACTGCGATATCGGCAAGCCCGATATCGTCGACTGGGTGTTCGACCTTGAGTACAATAAACTCGGTCTTCCCCGCCCGGACCTCAACCTTTTCTTTGATGTAGAGACAGAACGCGCAGGAAAGAACGTTGACAGCAAAGGCTTCCGCAGCTATATCGGCGGAGGACGTGATGTTTACGAGGCAAGCAAATCCATCCAGCAGCGCGCGAGAGAGAAATACGCGGAAGTCGCCGAAAGATACGACGATGTAGAGATAATCACCTGCACGGATAACGGCGTTATGCTTCCTCCCGAAGTTATCGCCGAAAAAGTACTTGCTGTTCTTAAAGAACGCGGGCTGATCGAAGATTAACGGTCTGCAGTCAAAACAATGACAACAAAAAAGAAGAAAACCAAACATCCAGATAAGGAGAATCAATCTATGAGAAAAATCGGTATCCTTACCGGCGGCGGCGACTGCCCCGGTCTGAACGCTGTTATCAGGGGCGTTGTTGAAAAATGCGCAGAAGCCGGCATTGAAGTTTTCGGTTTCCATAACGGCTGGCGCGGCGCGCTGAACGCGAAAGGCCATTGGCTCACCCTTTCCGAAGTCGAAGGGATCCAGACCATGGGCGGCACGATCATCGGCAGCTCCAGAACGAATGTTCTTGCGGATGCCGAAGGACCGAACAAGATCATCGAAGTACTTAAAGCGCTCGATCTCGAAGGCGTTGTCGCTATCGGCGGCGACGATACCCTCGGCGTTGCGAACAAACTCCGCAAGCTCGGCATCAACGTTATCGGCGTTCCGAAGACCATCGACAACGACCTCAGCTGCACGGACTACACCTTCGGTTTTGAAACGGCTTCCAACATCGCGATGGAAGCTATTGACAGGCTGCAGACCACCGCAAAAGCACATTCCCGCTGCATCGTTGTTGAGTGCATGGGCCGCAATACCGGTTGGATCGCACTGCAGGCGGGCCTTGCCGCGAACGCACATCTTGTTTTGATCCCCGAGTTCCCGAAGACTTATGATGAGATCATTCAGCTCGTTCGCCGCAGGTATCTGCGCGGTGAACATTATACCATCATCGTTGTTGCAGAGGGCTTTGAACTGCTCGGCGGCGAGGAAATCGACCTCGGTACCGATGCGTTCGGCAACAAGCTTCTTATCCATAAGAACCTTGCGAAGAACCTTTCCGATATGATCGAAAACACGATGAAGAACGATCCGCTTCTCGGCTCCGACGCACAGTATTTCGAATGCCGTCCCGTCGTTCTCGGACATGTTCAGCGCGGCGGCGCACCCTGCGCCTTCGACCGCGTTCTCGGCACGCGCCTCGGCATCAAAGCCGGCGAGCTCGTCGTCAACCGCGATTATGGCAATATGGTCGGTCAGAGCGGCAACCGCATCGTTGCTGCAGACCTCGACACCGCCGTTACGGTTCGCAAGGAAGTTGATAAAGAGTTCTACGACGCAGCTTCTCTCTATTTCAAATAATACTTTGATCTAAGATGGATACCGCCGGGAGCAATCGATTCCCGGCGGTTATTTTTAACTTGACAAAGTATTCGTTTTTGGAGATAATATAAACTGGTTTTATGTTTTGGAAAGGAGGGTTCTGACTATGGGCAATGAGTTTGAACCTCGCAATTTTATCGAAGAATTTATCGTTGAGGACCGGAAGGTGAATCCGACAGTTAAAACAAGATTCCCCCCCGAGCCGAACGGTTATCTCCATATCGGCCACGCAAAGGCTTTGTACATCGATTTCTCCACAGCCGAGCGTTTCGGCGGCACCTGCAATCTCCGTTTCGACGACACGAATCCCACAAAGGAAGATGTTGAATTCGTCGACGCGATCGAAAACGATATCCGTTGGCTCGGCTTCGAATGGGATAAACTCTGCTTTGGCAGCGACTATTTCGATCAGTGCTATGAACTTGCGAAGAAGCTTATTCGTGAAGGGAGGGCATATGTCTGCGATCTCGATAAGGACCAGATCCGCGAATACCGCGGCACTCTGACCGAGCCCGGCGTCAACAGCCCCTACCGCGAGCGCAGCATCGAGGAAAACCTCGATCTTTTCGAGCGCATGAAGAACGGCGAATTCCCGGACGGAAGCCGCACGCTCCGCGCTAAGATCGATATGGCATCCCCGAATATCAATATGCGCGACCCCGCTCTCTATCGTATCCTGCACCGCAGCCATCACCATCAGGGCGATAAATGGTGCATCTATCCTATGTACGATTTCGCGCATCCGATCCAGGACGCGATAGAAGGCGTTACTCATTCCCTCTGCTCACTCGAGTATGAAGCACACCGTCCGCTCTACAACTGGGTAATTGAAGCCTGCGGTTTCGAGCATAAGCCGCGTCAGATCGAGTTTGCAAGGCTGAATCTGACAAATACAATCATGAGCAAACGCTTCCTGCGCGCTCTCGTCGAAGGCGGTTATGTCAGCGGTTGGGACGATCCCCGCATGCCCACCCTTTGCGCAATGCGCCGCCGCGGTTTCACTCCGGAAGCGATCAAAGATTTCCTCAACCGCGCAGGCGTTGCGAAAGCGGATTCCGTTGTCGATTCGGCGATGCTCGAGCATTGCGTCCGCGAAGATCTGAACGCGCACTGCGACCGCGTAATGGCTGTATTGGATCCTGTCAAGGTCGTTATCGACAACTTCCCCGAGGATGAATCCATCGAAGTAAAGATTGAGAATCTGCCCATTGCAGAGGAAGACGACGAAAAATACGGGCTCACCCATACCGTTCGCTTCGGTAAGGAGATCTACATCGAGCGCGACGACTTCATGGTCGAACCGCCGAAGAAATTCTTCCGACTTAAGCCCGACGGCGAAGTCCGACTGAAAGGCGCGTTCATAGTCAAGTGCGTCGGCTATGAGCTGAATGATGACGGCAGCGTCAAGCTCATCCACTGCACATATGATCCCGCGACCTTCAGCGGCGAATGTGAGCGCAAGGTCAAAGGAACGATCCACTGGGTACCCGTACAGGATGCCGTTCCCGCGGAGTTCCGCCTTTACGAGCAGCTGATGACCGAAGAAAATGTCAGCGCGGATGATTTCATCGATAAACTCAATCCCGATTCCGTAAAGATCCTGCATGGATTTATCGAACCTTATCTTAACGGAAGCGAACCTGGCAGCAAGTATCAGTTCATGCGTATCGGGTATTTCTGCACGGATCCGGATTCCAAACCGGGAAGCATGGTCTTCAACCGCACGGTCGGATTGAAGGACAGCTATAAACCGACCAACTGAAACTGAATTGACGGAGAGTTATCATGTTCCAGGAAAGTGTTGACAGATCCCACGGGTCGTCGAAATCCGATTTGATCCTGTTCCTGATCCTTGTCGCTGCGTTTTTCGGCATCGGCGGAATTGTTCTGCTGCTCGAAAGCAAGATCAATTCAACTATCCCCCGCTATGCATTCATCGCGCTTGTTCTTGCAGGCGTCTATCTCATCTATCGGTATCGGCTTATCGGTTACAGGTACACCGTCTTCTATGAAGCGCCTAAGCCCGTTTACGACGCCAGATTCGACGATATGATGATCCATGAGGATTATCCCTATCCCGTTGGTACGGTCGTTTTTGAGCGAATTGTGAGCGCCAAGGGAGTCATCCTTCTGACCGTCGATAAAAGCGAGATCGAAGCGATATGCAAACCCGGCGAGGAAAAGCCCGAAGCTGTTGTTGACGGAGTTTCAAATAACGTCGCCTGCCGCAAGGAGAGCAAATCATACTGCATGTATTACCGGAAGGATGGCAGGCTGAACAAGCTTTACTTCGACCCAAGCGAGCAGTTCCTCGGCTATCTTGAAAGGATCATTAACGGAGAAGAATCGGAAGAGGAATGAGCACCGCCCGATTATGGCAGACGCAGCTGAAAAACTGAAAAGATCGATCGTTGAAGGCCGCGCGATGCACGGTTATCTGATCTGCGGCGCAGATTCAAATGCTGCCGAAGAACTGATGCTCGAATGCGCGGCGCTTCTTCTTTTCGGAAATGAAAACACAGATACGCTGAGCCTTTCACCGGATTTCTTTTCGCTTGACGGCACCGTACGCATCGACGATATCCGAGAAATACGTCGTGAAGTCAATAAAACCACATTCAGCAGCGCAAACCGTGTTGTTCTGATCAAAAACGCTCATTTGCTCAACGATTTTTCGATCAATGCAATGCTTAAAATGCTTGAAGAGCCGCCGGAAGGGACCTACTTTTTCCTCTCCGGAATCGAGCAAAGGATAATCCCGACGATACGTTCGCGCTGCATGATTATCCGCCTCGGTTCGGGTTCATTGGAAGAAACCGCAGCGGTTCTTCGCAGAAAAGGCGCTGATGCACTGAAAGCGAGTGAATATGCGGCTATGGCAAACGCCGACCGCGAAACGGCACTGAAGCTGTATGAAGACGAAAGCTTCCGTAAGCTCCGCGAAAACGCACTGAAGGCTTTAATTGTTGCTCTGTCCGGGAAACTGCCTTTTCAGTTTGCGAAGGATATCGGCAAAAACCGCACATCGGCATTGTACTGCGTCGTTTTTATGCTGAATGCGTGCCATGATATGCTCTGCTTTAAAAGCGATACTTCATTGAATGAGCTGATGACTGCTCCCGATTTTGCCGAAGCATTGCGCGAACTATCCGAACGCTTTACTTTTTCCTCGATTAGCGGTATTATAAAAGCGCTGACCGACGCCTGTGAAAGACTGAGTTCCAATGCAGGCATCACTCCGATACTCGATCGAATGATCGTTGAATTGAACGGGATCGCTCAGATATGACCCGTTCCGACCTAACAAAAGCTATATGAAAGGCTGCCATTTCGGCAGATTGATCAAATGTTCAGAGTCGTTAAAGTCAAATTCAAAAACAGTGGACGCGTCTATTTTTTCGATGCGCTCGATTTCGAGATCCATAAGGGCGACGGCGTGATCGTCGAAACCGCACGCGGAAACATGCTCGGGGATGCTGTTGCCGAAATCGAAGACACTCCCGAAGAAAAACTCGTTGCTCCGCTCAAACCGGTGATCCGGCTTGCTGAAGAGGAAGATTTCGAGCAGCTCGAGTATTATCGCTCAAAGGAGCCCGAAGCTGCGGAGATCTGCCGCGAAAAGATCGAAGAGCACGGTCTTGCAATGAAGCTCGTTGATGTCGAATACGCATACAACGGTTCAAAGCTAACATTCTATTTCACTGCGGATAACCGAGTGGATTTCCGTGAACTGCTTAAAGACCTGACTTCGATCTTCAAGACAAGGATCGATCTTCGTCAGATCGGCGATCGTGACGAAGCAAAGAAATGCGGCGGTCTCGGCTTCTGCGGAAGGCCGATCTGCTGCAATTCTTTCTTAAACGATTTCTCGCCTGTTTCGATAAAAATGGCGAAATCGCAGAATCTCTCTCTTAACCCAGTTAAGATTTCCGGGATCTGCGGTAAACTTATGTGCTGTCTACGTTACGAATACGAGAGCTACGAGTCGATGCAGAAGCAGATGCCGAAGATTGGCAAGGAATTCGAAACGCCGGACGGCATCGGTGTTGTTCTTGAGAACAATATTATTACCGAAATGACAAAGCTCAAAGTTACGCTGGCCGACGGAACGCTCGATGTTCGCAGTTATCCTTTCCGCGAACTCGTGCCCGTAACGGCTCCTGATGAAGCAGAAACTCCGGCTGAGAAGCCGGAGCAGAAAGCAACGGAACCTGAAGAAACTGTCGAAACCGCTGATGATAAGGCAGCTGAAACAGAAAGCAAACCCGAAGAAGTTAACGGAAATGCAGATGCCGGCAGCAGCCAGGAACAGGCGAAACCAAAATCCGCGAGACCGAATTTCCGCAGCGGAAGGTTCAACGGAAAAGCGCACAACAACCGTCCGCACTTCAATCAGCAAAAGAACGATCCTGGCAAAGCTAAGCAGCCGAATCCAAACGTTCAACAGAAGAAGGATAACGCAAAACCGAGGCAGGTTTATTGATCAAATGCAGCAAAAACAGGATCCGCCGAAAACGGATCCTGTTTTGATTTTTATTGTCAGCGGGATGTCAGCATTGCGCAGGCTCTTGCGGTCATGCTCTCTCCCCTGCCTTCCGGTCCTGTGTGTTCCGGCGTTGTGAATTTGACGGATACTTTTTCAACGGGGATACCGAAGGCCTCGGCAAGGTTTTTTCGCATTTCATCTCTATAAGGCGAGAGCTTCGGCCGCTGAGCAATGATGGTCGAATCGATGTTGCCGATTGAAAAACCATTCCCGGCGATCAATGAAGCCGCTGCTTTTGCAAGAAGCAAACTGTTGATCCCTTTATACGCAGGATCGGAATCGGGAAAATGTTGTCCGATATCGCCGAGTGCTGCTGCGCCGAGAACCGCGTCAATGACTGCATGTGTAAGTACATCCGCGTCGGAATGTCCGTCAAGGCCTTTTTCGAAAGGAACTTCAACGCCGCCGAGGATAAGCTTCCTTCCTTCGGTCAGTCGGTGTGTGTCTTCGCCGAATCCAATACGCATTTCAAGATCCCTGCCTTTCCTTTCATTTCCGGCAAACAATGCGCGAAACAGATCGATATCTTCCGGCGTCGTCAGCTTTTGGTTCAGTTTGCTGCCTTCGCTATAGAAAAGCTTGTTTCCGGCATAAGCATAGATCGACGCATCGTCGGTATAATTGAACTCGGTATCAGCCTTATCATAAGCTTCGAGAAGCTTACAACGGTCGAAACTCTGCGGTGTCTGGGCGAGCAAAAGAGTGTTCCTGTCGATCACTTCACCGGTCGAATCGGCGCGGACGGTGTCGACGGGTCGGATCGATGCAATGCCGCAGCCGTGGAGCTTTGCGGATTCGATGCTTGCGGAAATAACATTCTTTTGAATGAAGCATCGGGCGCAGTCATGAATCGCGACGATATCCGCATCGGTAGCGGTAAGGGCATTCAATACGGAATCGCTCCGTCTTGCACCTCCCTGCACGATCCGAACAGGTATTTCGGAATGCTCCGCGGCTGCTTCTGCCGCTTCTGCAGTATCATGTGAAACGGTGATAACAGCCTCGTCCGCGATGCCGGAAAATGCTTCAAGGCAAAGCTCGATCGGGTTCTTCCCGCCGAAATCGAGCAGCATTTTATTGCTGCCCATCCTTGTGGAAGAACCTGCTGCAAGCAGTATCGCGCAAATCTTCGGGTTTTCGGTTCCGATTTCCATTTCAGTCATCATTCGGGTCGTTGAAAGTGTCCGAAATGATCCGATACATCGTGTCTGCTTCTTCTTTGCGGACGACTTCCTTAACAGCAAGGATCTCCGCCTTTAAAAGCTTTGCTCCGGAGCGGATCGTAATTATATCGCCGGCTTTGATATCGGTTGACGGCTTTGCGACCTTGTCGTTGACCGTTACTCTGCCCATTGAACAGGCTTCGTTCGCAACAGTCCGGCGTTTGATGATCCTTGAAACTTTCAAGTATTTGTCGAGTCTCATATCTACCTCTTCAGTTCTCTTTTTTCTTAAGTCTGTCAAGACCGAGCGAATGAACGCAATCCATATCGACTTTCACTTCAGGATCATCGATCCAGGCTTCGAGAAGCTCCGACCACTGCGCATCCGAGGATTCGGAACGGACGATATAGCTTATTGCGTCGTGCAGCTCTTCAATCGAAACAGTCCCGGAAGGTTCATCTTCACCGTGATAGATGATGTGCAGGCTTCCGTCGGAATCGGAGAAAATCGCAGAATAACTTCCTTTTTCGGTCATTGAATAGATCTCCTTAACGGTTTGACTCCAATCATTGGGGCATTCAATACCGATGGCAATAAGCTTTCCTTTCGACAGAAAAGCTTCGCATGGCGGTTCGGTTTCATCGCCGATAACCGTTGTATCATCGGTGTACTTGGCCATGACTTCACTGAAATCCGCTCCGGCTTCAAGTTCGGCGTATGCTCGCTCGAGCGTTTCCCTCGCTTCCCTCGTATAGGAATCATACATTCCGTCAATCTCTGCCTTAAGGGTGCGATAGCTTTCGAGCAGCTCCTGGATGCGTTCATCGTTTTCGCTGCTGCCGTTAAGAGCGTTGTTAAAAAGCAGCGTCGAGCACTCGGAAGCGATGGAATCGAGCTGTGCGAGCTTGCTGCTATATTCCTCTCCGAGCGCACCTGAAGGATGGACAACGATATCCATGATCCGCGAGAAACCCTCGGGAACGTAAGTTATCGGATAAGCGTCGGAATAGCGGCCGCCAAAGCGTTCGAAATATTCCATGTCGGCCTTATACTGGCCAGGCTGCTTTTCAAAGAGCGCTTTATCAACATCAAGCTGGGTTTCATACCATTCGAGAATATTCTCCTCGGAAACCGGAAATTCGGAGCATATATGCTCCTTGTATTCCTCGAGGAGCTTTGAGTTGACGATCTCGTTAGTATAATCTTCCGAGTACTCTTCGAAAGTCATTTTCCTTCCGGTATAGAATTCCGAAAGTTCACCGATCATCCTCTCGAAATGCTGCTCAACGGTTTGCGACGGATCCTTTTCGTATTCGGTTTGAGCGAGCGCCCAATAATTCGCACGGATCTCTTCAAGCTCATCGCGAGCCTGGCTTTTTGCGGTTTCAACTGACTCATCCGAAATCGTGAAGCCGTCTTCCTTTGCGTGATGGAGTGTGACCATATCCGCAAGCAGCGCGTCGATGACCATCTCCTGGAAGCCTTTCAATTCCGATTCATCCGAAAAAGGGTCGTAGCCGATCTGCTGAAGATAATCGGCATAGGAGTCGAACGCTGCTTTATACAGCGCATATGTGACGGTTTGGTCGCCGATGCTTGCGACTACGGTTTCCGGTGTATACTCGGTCTGAGCGCTTTTTTCGGAATCATTGCCGCTGCAGGAAACAGAAAAGAGCATGAGCATCAAAGCGAGCACAAATGCGGTCAAATTCTTTATTTTCAAAAACTTATTCATTCATATTACTCCGTTTTCATTCGGGATGTCCCGCTTATGAATTATAGCATACTTTTCGAGATAAAAACAGCCCCGAACAAAAAGAAGCTCCCGCGCTTTCCGGCACGGGAGCTTCTTTGATGCTGGTTCGTATCTTTCTGAGGTTGCAGAACTTACTTCTCGACTACCTTGTAGATCCTGATGGTGCCGGCAGTCTTGGAGGTCGTGTACCTGCCGTTCGTGCTGTCATAGGAGAGGTAGTAGTAACCTTCGGAGTCGACCTGGTTGTTGAAGCTGCCGTCGGAGCCATAGAGCCAGTTGACAGCCGTTGCGGAAGGATACAGGTACTCGGAGGAGTCAAGACCCATGTACTTGTTGTTGCCGACATTCTTCCAGGTATAGCCCGCGGATGCGCTGCCGCCTGCGACCCAGGTGATCGCATCGACGCTGACGCCGGAGGGGATGCTCAGAGTGCCGTCGCTGTTAACGGTTACGCCGACCCTGTTGAGGTAATGGCTGTTCGTAACGATCGAGTTGCCGACCGCATAACCGGCGGTGCCGGAGATGGAGCTTTCCGCAACGATGATGTACTTCTGACCAACCTCGATGTTGGTAACGAGCTCATAGGTCGTTGTAGTTCCGGGAGTCGGCGTCGGATCGGGATCCGGAGTGACGGTGCCGGTCACCTTCTTGAAGAGGATGATATTGCTGCCGCCGCTGGTGGGTGCGCCGAAGTATCCGACGTCGGAAGTGCTGCCGCTGTAGAACTTCGCGTACTTGGTGACGCTGGAGGATACGTAGTAGCTCAGCTTATTGTTCGAATAGCTCCACTTGGTCGCATAGCTGGTGCTGTTGCTCGGATACATATCCGAATAATTCTTGCTGGAGTATACGCGGAGATAATAGCTGCTGTTGTAAGCGGACTGGATCTTATAGTAGCTGCCGTTCGCAACGAACTTCCACTCAACGTTATCGAGGGTCGCATTGGTGTAGGTCGCGGTATCGAGGCCGACAACATTGTTTCCGCTCATGACAGCACGGATGGCGTAGCCATAATAGTTGCTGCTGGAGTTGTAGTAGTAGTGGTTGGAAGTATCGGGGTTGTAGTTCATCAGCACGTAGGTGTTGGTGCCGTCGGTGTAACCGATCAGGTACTCTTCGCCGGTGGTGATGGTCGTGGTGGGAACATAGTAGGTTCCGCTGGGCTCATCGGTGGGATCCGGAGTCGGAGTGGGAGTCGGAGTCGGAGTGGGCTCTGCGGTTGCATTCTGCGTATAAGTCGCGGTTACGACGGTATTGGCAGTGATGTAGTTGAAGCTCTTATCCCAGCCTGCGAAGGTGTAACCGTCGCGGGTCGGATTTGCGGGAGCCGTTGCAGCGCCGCCGTAGTTGACGGTCTGGGTCTTGAGAACGGTGCCGTCCCAATCTTTGAAGGTTACGGTGTAGGTATTGATGGTGTACTGCGCTGTAACGGTGAGGTTGGAGGTGACGTTGGTGAAGCTCTTATCCCAACCGGTGAAGGTATAACCGGTGCGGGTCGGGTTGGAAGGAGCGGTTGCGGAGCCGCCTTCGGCGACCTGCTGGGTCTTGAGGACGGTGCCGTCCCAATCCTTGAAGGTTACGGTGTAGTAAACGGGATCCGGAGTGGTGCTGCCGGTGTACTTATAGAGGTAGATCGCGCTGCCGCTCTTGCTGGTGGTGTAGCGGTAGGAGTTGTTGGAGTCGCAGGAGAGGTAATAGTAGCCCTCGCTGTCGACCTGGTTGTTGAAATACTTATTGGAATCGTAGAGCCACTTTACAGCGGTATCGGAAGGATATACATACTCGGAAGAGTCGAGGCCCATGTACTTGCTGTTTGCGACGTTCTTCCAGGTGTAGCCTGCGCTTGCGCTGCCGCCCGCGACCCAGGTGATCGCATTCGCGTTCACGGAGGACGGGATGGTCAGAGTTCCGTCGCTGTTGACGGTGACCGCAACGCCGTTGAGGTAATGGCTGTTCGCGACGACGGAGTTGCCGACGGCGTAGCCGGTGGTGCCGGAGATCGCGCTGGAGTCGATGATGATGTACTTTTCACCGACTTCAACGGTATCGACCTTAACGTAGCCTTCGAAGTTGCTGACAGTGATGGTCGCAGTCTTGGTGTAGGTCGTGTTGGTGCTGTTGTCCTTGACTTTGACGGTCAGGGTCGCAGTGCCCGCCTTTACGCCGGTAACAACACCGCTGCTCGAAACGGTCGCAACGGAGGTGTTGGAGCTGGTGTAAGAAGTGATGGTATAATCAGCTGTGGACGGGTTGACGGTAACGTTAACGTTTGCGGTGCCGCCGACATAGACGTTGACAGCGGAGACGGAAACGCTGCTGATGGGATCCTGAGTGGTCGTGCCACCGAGGAGCTTCCAGGTGCAGTTTACGGTCTGTGCACCATCGGGATTGGACGGGAACGGATCAACAGGGCTCATAACGATCGGGTATGCATCGCCGCCGCTTACGGGATCCGGTACACCGTAGGTATTCTTCATGACCTTGATTGCGTCTTTAACGGTTGCGCCGTTCTTCATCTCGGTCCAGAACTTGGCTTCGTATTTATAGTCGCCGGTGAAGGATACGCTCTGAGAATAGCCGTAGACGCCGCCGCAGCCCGCTGCGAGAAGCGCAGTACCGGTCGTACCTTTACCTTCCTTTTTCATACCTTCGCAGATCGCCATCCAGACGAAGGGATTGGAAAGGGACGAGGAGATATGGTTCTGGATGTAGCGGCCGTCGATCCACGCTGTGCCGCTGCCTGCATTGACCGCCCAACCGTTGTTATAGTCGGTCGTTGTAATGCCGGTGTTGGTGGTCAGGCAGAGGTAGGTGGAAGTGCCGTTCTGCGCGCCGTGGCTGTCATAGATGATGACGCCCTTATTCGGATAAGCCGCAGCAATTGCGGGGCCGGTCGCAGAGGTGGACTGAATGAGGGTATAAGTACCGCCTGTTGCGTTTGCAATAGACTGCGCTTCTTTCTTATACTGATCGGTAAAGCTGCTGTCCTTGCCATAGTACGGAGCAACGAGCAGAACATTGGGGGATCCTGCATCGCGGGTATTGACAACCTTGCTGGTGCTCTGGAACACCTGAATGCCTTCGTTTTCGGGTACGGGAACTGCGTTGGCAGTGTTCAGCTCATTCCTGAGACGGTAGTTGTAAGCACAGTACATACCGTCAACAGTAAAGAAGAAGCCATCCTTGCCGAAATCGGAGAAACTGTCTGTATCGACTGCCCCAATGTTCAGCGCCGTTTCATAAACGGCTTTGATGACTTCCTGCTTGCTTAAACCTGCTTTGATTGCTTTTTGCTCTGCTGCTTCGAGCATGGACCATGTTTTGTCGAGCTTGCTGAGCTGTCTTGCTTCGTATGTCGCTGCGCCTATTGTATTCGCGAGGGATACAACGGGGACAGCTGCGAAGACAAAGATGAGCACAAGAGCTGCTGCCAGTAGCTTACGGATCTTCATTCTTTTTCCTCCCAGAAAAAAATAAATATTTGGGTGACAGTTCGTCGGACTATATCTTCAACACCTGTATTTGCCGAATATATAGCTTCGGACACTTCATCCCCAACTGATGTATATTGTACCATCTATTATATTATTTGTCAATAACTATATGTATATTTTGATAAATAGTTCTTAAAAAGAATATAATGTCGGATTTCAGAAGCATACGAAAAAAGCAGAGCTGCGGAGCTCTGCTTTAAATGATTTGATTTAGTCATTCTCATCCGGTATAAAGCTGTCGAAAATAATGCATTGAAAAACCTTCTTTGCTTTTTCAAGCTCCTGTTGGCTTTGAACAGTCCAACAGACATTCTCAACAGGAAACAGTTTCCTGACAATACGGTACGAAAGCCTGTTCACATGGCGATGATCATAGGCGATGAAATCTGGACGCGAAACGAAGTTGAACATAAGGTCGGATGCAAGAAGTTTCATCAGCCAGCTGTTATTCGTTTTCCACTTGAAGTAATCCATCGAGAGCTGACCACGGATCCAATCGGGTCTGTTTTTGCGGAACCAGCGGACGGCACCGGCGTGGAAAGACTCAACGCAGAAGATGCCTTTGTAATTATCAAGTAGTTCGGCAGTCGCTTTCGATGTTGCGATCGGATCGCCTTCGGACTTGACTTCAACGATCAGCGGCACCTTCCCCGCCACGGTTTCAAGAACCTTTGAAAAGAGCGGTATCTTTTCATCGGAATCAGCGAGATGAAGCTGCTGAAGTTCATCATAACTGCATTGATAAAGAAACTTGTCCGGCCCGCACATCCTTTTTAAAGTACCGTCATGGAAAACAACGAGTTTACCGTCGCTTGTGAGCTGAACGTCGAGTTCAATACCGTAGCCGGATTCAACAGCCTTTCTAAAAGCATTCAGCGAATTCTCGGGGGCTTCGGTCGCGTTATCGTAAAGCCCTCTGTGAGCGCAATACTGCGCTTCAAAGGGTTTCATTCTTTCCCGGCGGCCGATGTTAGGCTTCACACAGAAAAGATAGATAGCTATAAGGAGCACGAGCACTCCGCCGATTATTGCAAAAACCATGGGATCCTCCCCCGCCGTCGTTTATTAACGTTTACGGCTTAAGCTACACTTGATGATGAATTCCGCATCTTACTGAAAAAAGCACGCTGCTGCGTGCTTTTTCATGGTACCCGGTAGGGGAGTCGAACCCCTGTTACCGCCGTGAGAGGGCGGTGTCCTAGGCCACTAGACGAACCGAGCATTTCGAGTACGAATGACATTATACTCAATGAGGTACCGCTTGTCAAGTGCCTTTTTTGCTGTTTTTGATATATAACGCATTTGCCGATTAGATTCCAAAAGCAAAGCAGCGGGGGCATCTCTCCCCCGCTGCCGCTTTGATTCAATTACCTGTTGATCGGAACCTTGACCATCCTGTACTGATGATTCTCTTTGATCAGACCCTTGTCGAATGCCGCGATCAGCATTTCAAGCTGCGCGATCTCCTGCTTAAGCTCCTGTCCCTTGTCGATATCCGCAACCTTCATCTGGCCCTTTGTGGAAAGGATGTTCTCAACTTCGGTCGTGGAATGGATATCCATGTTCTCACGGATCGCCTTTTCGAAGCTGATAAAGGGCTCGTGAGCGACAATGTAAAGTCCGCGGGAGTCATAAACAAGCGTATAGCCTGCAATACCTGTGGTCTTCTGGTAGTATTTGGAGAAGCCTCCGTCGATAACGATCAGCTTGCCCTCAGCTTTGATCGGGTTCTCGCCATTGATCTTCTCAACGGGGATATGACCGTTTACGATAACAGCGCGGTTCGTGTCGGTAATGCCGAACTCGTTGAGGATGCGTACTGCGAGTTCCTTCGTGTTCTGATATTTATAGTACGCGTTGCGCTTTTCCTTATGGGATTTACTGTCGTCGATCTCGACGCGCTCGAAGGTGGTCATCTTGTCCTTGCCGAACTGCGGGGAATCCGGACCGCACCAGAGATACCACATAAGATCCAGCTCATGCGTCTTGCGCTCCGAAGGCTTTGCAAAATACAAACGCCGGACTTCGGAGTCGATGTAGTCGAACATCGCTTTGCCGCTCCTCAGGATCCCGTCGCCGAAGTTAACGGCTTTGAAGCTTCCGTCTTCGTTGAGCGGAACAAGAGCATGGAACAGGAGGTTGTTGTTCTCGATTTTGTACAGCGAGCCCTTATCCATAAAGAGTTTGATATGGCGCTGGAGCGTTTCACTGTTGAGGAAGGATTCCTGAAGCTCGTTGATGATGACTTCCTCTTCTTCGGTGAGCTTATAAGGATCGTCGGGGTTGATGGTCGGGAAATCCGCATCCTTGATGGGATATGTGATCTCGTCGATCGTGATCGTTGAATTGACGCGGTCGAGAGTATCGAGGAACAGACGGTGATCGAGCTTGTAGTTCGGATTGCGCTTGATCAGCTGGCCTTCGAGTTTGTGCATGATGACGAAGATTGCCTTATGCAGCTTTGCGCGGATGCCGATCTCGGGATTCGTGTAATAAGCTTCTTCGGAAGTTTTTCTCGGGCGGAAAACGACAGCGGTCTTATAGGTCTCCTGCGCGAACATCAGAAGATGACGCAGATTGATGCCGTAAACATTCTCTATCAGATCAAGGTTGCCGTGGCGGAAGCTGTTGGTCAGAACGCCTGCGATACAGGTCTTTTCACCGAGCGCAGCGCCCATCCAGAGAACATCATGGTTGCCCCACTGAATATCAACGGAGGGATGCTTGAGAAGCAGCTCGAGAATGCGGTGCGGTTCCGGTCCGCGGTCGTAGATATCGCCGACAATATGGAGCTTGTCGACAGCGAGCTTCTTGATCGCATCGGTAAGAGCCACTATGACGCGCTCGGCGTAGTCATGGCGGATGATCGAATCGAAAATCTCATCATAGTAAGCGTCGAGGTCATGGAAATTCACCCTTGCAGTCAGCAATTCCTCGATGATGTAGGAATAGCGGGGATCGAGCGTTTTGCGGAGCTTGGAGCGAGTGTACTTGCTGCTGATCTTTCTGCCGAGAAGGATCAGGTTCCTGAGCGTGCTCTTGTACCAGGCGGCTTTGTCCTGAACATTTTCGAGCTCGAGAGCGATCTTTTCTTTGGGATAATAAACGATCGTCGCAAGAGTCTCCCTTTCTTCAAAGGTCAGTGAACCCGAAAGCAGACGCTCGATCTCATTCCTGATAACACCGGAAGCGTTGTTCAGGATATGTTCGAACGCGTCGCCCTGACCGTGAAGGTCGCTCATGAAGTGCTCGGTAGGTTTCGGCAAAGCGAGGATCGAGCTGAGGTTGACGATCTCGGTCATCGCGTATTCGACCGTCGGGAACGTCTTCGCGAGCTGCTTTAAAAACAGCAGGTTTTCATGGAGTTCTCTGTCAGTATATGTGTTTTTCATGCACACCTCCGGTATTGTTTGGGTAAATATCGGTTTCGGCACGCGCCGAATGAATAACGAATCAATCCAATAGTATTCCGCGGACAGTCAGAGCATGTTCCGCGGTGCTGAAGATCAGAACACTCTCCTGCCCCACGCAAAATGGTTGTTATACCAGGAGTTCATGTTCGAAACAACAACTTCTCCTGCAGTTGACGATGCGTGGATCAGCTGGTTATTGCCGAGATAGACCGCAACATGCGAGATCCTTGTATGCGCGTCATCATAGAAGAACATCAGGTCGCCGCGTCGGAGATTACTGATCCCGTCAACATATTCCCATGCATCGTATGTTGCGTATCCGGCAGCGCTGAGTCTGCCGATATTGATGCCGACCTGGCGCAGACAGTAATAGACAAGACCGGAACAGTCAAACGAATTCGGTCCGCAGGTGCCGTAAACGTACGGTTTGCCGAGCTGCGCACGCAGAGCCGAAATGAATGCTTCAACACCGCCGGTAGAAGGCGGATTCGTAGGATCGGACGGTGTGGGCGTTGGTGTCGGCGTCGCAGTCGGTGCAGGCGTCGGTGTGGGCGTCGGCTCCGGCGTGGGTGTCGGTGTCGGCGTCGGAGTGGGTGTCGGCGTAGGTGTGGGGGTCGGAGTAGGCGTGGGAGTCGGCGTCGGTGTCGGAGCGGGCGTCGGCGTAGGAGTAGGTGTGACCGGAGCATTGGACGGACGCGGAGTGGGCGTCGGCGTAGGCCTCGGTGTAGGCGTCGGTTTGGGTGTCGGCGTCGGAGTGGGCGTCGGACGCGGAGTGGGCGTCGGAGTAGCGGACGGTGCCGGTGTCGGCGTCTGTGTTGCAGAAGGCTCAGGAGTATCCGTCGGTTCGGGCGTTATGAAGGGCTCGTCCGTCGCGGTCGGAAGCGGCGTCGGATCTATCAGGCTGTACGCCTCGAACGAGAAAAGCATATCGAAAGTCTCGGAATCGGTTTTTCCGCTGATTACGAGATTATTCATGATCTGGAATTCTTCGACTGCGGCGCAAGTCGCTGTGCCGTAATAGCCGTTGATCTTATCGTAATAGTAACCCAGTTCGTTCAAACGCGACTGGACCATCAGAACATCGTTGCCGGAGTTGCCGAATTCGATAACATATTCGGCAGGAGAATCGGAATAAAGAAGCTGAAGAAGAAGCGAATCGATCTCGCCCGTCTGGGTCATATTATTCGCTCGCTGAAAAAGCTTTACGGCATTTTGCAGCGGAGGTCCGAAATAGTCGCTCGGCTGATCGGATTCCATATAACCGAGGGTCATGAACCGGGCTTGAATGCCTGGTATGAGGTCGTCGTGATCGCCGATACGAAAGACCGATTCCGGTGCAAGCGAAGGTATCTCGGTCGCGGGGAGTTCGGTTTCGGAAGGATCGAAAGTCTCGGGCATCGTTGTTTTGTCGGGCCCCACTTCCCCGCTGTTGATGCTGACATATGAACCGTCGTCGACTATTTTGCCGATATAGTTCTTTCCGAGGATATAGACGAGAGCAATCAGCGCCGCAGCGATCAGCACGGGCATTCTCGCAGCCTTGACGGCGCTGTAGACTTTCCCGCGAGTTGAACGCATTCTCTGCTTTCTGTATTCGGATTTGCCGTTCTTTGACGCCATGGCCATACTCCTCGTATCTATACCTTTCTCTATTATACAACATATTTGACCGAATTTCCACACCAAAAGGGAAATTTGGTTTTTTTATTGCGCGAAACATGCATATTACAATGCGTGAGATAATTTTGCTTCTAAATAAACTATTTCGATTTAGTTTTCTTTCGCCAAAAAGTATTTATATTTTCTCTTTTTCCCTTGAAGTGATCGTCGATTCGCGTTATAATTAAAATGATGCGGAAAAGTGAATTCGCATTGACCACCGAACCGAATGCAATACTAAAGTTGAACCGGAGGGACATATGAACTCGATCGATTTATTGACAGTCAATACTATCCGCACGCTTGCCGCGGATGCGATCCAGAAAGCAAAGAGCGGCCATCCCGGAATGGCGATCGGCGCCGCTCCGATCGGCCTCGCGATTTTTGAACAGCTCAGGAAAGATCCGTCCGACCCGAAGTGGCTCGGCCGCGACAGGTTCATTCTCAGCGCAGGCCACGCATCCATGCTCAACTATTCGCTGCTCCACCTTTTCGGCTATGACGTAACGATCGACGACATCAAATCGTTCCGTCAGCTCGAAAGCAAAACAGCAGGTCATCCGGAATACGGCAATACGCCGGGCATCGAAGCCACAACCGGTCCTCTCGGTCAGGGATTTGCAATGGCAGTCGGCATGGCGATGGCTGAAAAGCACATGGCGGCAGTATTCAACCGCGACGGTTTCCCCGTTTTCAACAACTACACTTATACTCTTCTCGGCGACGGCTGCATGATGGAAGGAGTTGTCGGCGAATCCGCTTCCCTTGCGGGAACGCTTAAACTCAGCAAACTCATCACCGTTTACGACTGCAACAAGATCACGATCGAAGGCAGCACCGATATTACTTTCACAGAAAGCGTTGCCGACCGTTTCGCTGCTTACGGCTGGCAGGTACTCTCCGTTGATGACGGTGAAGACCTTGCCGCGATCCGCGCAGCGCTCAAAAACGCGAAGAAAGAAAAGCATAAACCTTCGCTGATCATCGTTCATACAAAAATCGCTCAGGGCACTCCGAAGGAAGGTTCCGCTTCAAGCCACGGTTCACCGCTCGGCGAAGACAACATTGCCGCATGGAAAGATAGCATCGGTTGGAAATATGAACCGTTCACGGTTCCGGAACGGGTTCGGACCCATATCGCAAAAGTCAGCGAAAAGACTGCTAAGAGCGTTTCGGAATACAATGAAATGTTTGCGCGCTATTGCGAGCAGTATCCCGAACTCAAAAACGAGCTAGATCGCTGGATGGATGCAAAGCTTCCCGAAGAGCTGCTCAATGACAAAGGCCTCTTCGAGTTCGAGGATAAGGCCATTGCTACCCGCGCCTGCTCCGGAACAGTGCTGAACCGCATCGCGAAGCATCTTCCGAACCTTTTCGGCGGAAGCGCAGATCTTGCCCCGACAAATCTCAGCGAAATGAAGGGCTATCCTTTCTTCTCCGATGCCGAACCCGAAGGAAGAAACATTCACTTCGGTGTTCGCGAGTTCGCCATGGCAGCCGCAATGAACGGTGCTTCACTCTACGGCGGACTTCGTCCCTTCTGCGCAGGCTTCCTTATCTTCTCGGATTATCTGAAGCCCGCTGCGCGTCTTTCCGCGCTGATGAGGCGCAATGTGATCTATATCGCAACGCATGACAGCATCTGCGTCGGCGAAGACGGCCCCACCCACCAGCCTATCGAGCAGCTCGATATGTTCCGCGCAACGCCGAACACTTTTGTTTTCCGCCCTGCAGACGGTCGAGAGACCGCTGCTTGCTACCTTGCGGCGATGCAGACGGGTTGCCCCGGCATTATTGCACTTTCAAGACAGAACCTTCCCCAGCTTCGCGGCACGGGAAGGGATGCGATGAAAGGCGGCTATATTGTCCGCAAAGAAAAGAATATGCGTAAGCTCGAAGCAATCATCATCGCGACAGGCAGCGAAGTCAGCCTTGCTGTCGAAGCCGCCGAAATGCTCGAAAAAGACGGCAAATATGTCCGCGTTGTATCGATGCCCTGCACCGAACTCTTTGACGAACAACCGAAAGAATACCGCGAAAAGATCCTTCCCTCGAAGATCCGCGCGCGCGTTGCAGTTGAGGCGCTCGGAGGAATGAGTTGGTATAAATACGTCGGGCTTGACGGCGCAGTCGTTTCTATGAAGAGCTTCGGTGCCTCCGCGCCTGGTTCTCTGCTCTATAAGCATTTCGGATTCACTCCCGAAAACGTGTGCGACGCAGTCAACTCTGTCCTTAAATAACAGTCAATCCAGAAACAACGATCCCCGTTTCTTTGCGGAACGGGGATCTTCTTTTTCATTCTTCGTCATATTTCTCGGCATTGGGCATATCGATTAACAAAACGGAAAAGGAGTTCTTGGTTTTGTTTTTCCCAATTGCGGCTTTGATTCGGAGTCTTTTTGTTTTTGTCGGACTTGTTGCACCGAAGAATTGCTTTCCTCCCCCGCTCGGACCGGAAGAAGAGCTTTTTTTGATCGCAAAAATGAAGGCGGGAGATCCCTCGGCGCGGGGCGAATTGATCGAGCATAACCTAAGGCTGGTTGCCCATATTGCGAAGAAATACGCGACACGTGAAAGGAATATGGACGATCTGATCTCGATAGGGACGATCGGCCTGATCAAAGCCATCGGCACTTTCGACGAAAATAAGGGTAAACCCCTTTCAAGTTACGCGGCTCGCTGCATCGAAAACGAGATACTGATGTCCATACGCTCGGAGAAAAAGCGCAGCGGCGAGGTCTCGCTTGAGGAACCGATCGGCATCGACAGGGATGGCAATAAAATCACGCTTTCGGACGTTATCCCCTGCGACTCTGATCCTGTCGCAGAGACGGTTATCAGCAATACTGACGGACGCTTGCTGAGGAGTGCGGTCTCGAAGGTTTTGGCTCCGCGCGAGCGCTGTGTTATAGAACTCAGATACGGTCTGACGGACGGACGCGCCATGCCGCAGAGAGAAGTCGGGAAAAGACTTTGCATATCAAGATCGTACGTTTCGAGGATCGAAAAAAAAGCTCTCGCAAAGCTCTATCAATGTCTTTGCGGGAGCTATGAGGATTAGATCCCCCAGTATTCTTCGTCGCTCATGAACCCTTCATTCCTTCGGTTCATTCGAGGTTTTCGCCCTTCAGGCTCGCTGCTGCGGCTCTGTCTGAATAGGAGGCGCTTGTTTTCGAGGAGTCTTGCCGGATTGATATCGAAGAGAAGCTCCGCATACCTGTTAGAAACAGTATCTGCAACCAAATCTGCGGCTCTTCGCATATCCGGCCTTCGCTCAAGCGAATCATGCGCATCGCTTCCGGCCAGCTGTGCGGCTCCGGATTCAAGCAGCGAAAATGCTGCGGAACGGCATTCACGCCCGAAAGCACCGGTTATGCTTTCCGTGTCGAGCTGAAGCACGCAGCCCATATCGACATAATCAAAAAGATACCGAAGGCTGTCGTGAGCGAAGTAATAACGCTCGGGATGTGCGACGATCGGGATCACGGAACGCTCGAGAAGACCTTTAAGAACACTGCGCAGTACCCATGGATCCTCACCGAAATCGCATTCGATAAGCAAATAATCCGAACCTGCCATGCGGGCAAGCATTCCGCGATCGAAATCTTTCAAAGTGTTTTCGTCGGCAAAAGCTTCCATGCCGCGATGGATCTTCAGCTTGTTAACGAAACCGTTCTCGGAAAGAAGCTCTTCGAGCCTTTCGAAGGATTCTTCGTATCCTCTTCCGACGAAGTTTTCAAACATTCCGCGGATGCAGTGGGGAGTCGCAATGATGTCCGTAATGCCCGAGTCGACGGCGATCCTCGCCATTTCAAGCGATTCTTCGGCACAGTCTGATCCGTCGTCAACGCCGTAGACGATGTGGCAATGCGTATCGATCAAGCGCTTCCCCTCCTTTCCGCTTCATTATCCTTTAAATCAATCATCGGCGCCGATCGCTTCGATGCCCTTCGGCGCTTCGGGCTTGCTGTCGCCGTGCATGACGAAGATCATTGTTGCGAATGCGATAATAACAAACGCAGTTGCGTACGGGAACAGCGAAGTCAGGCCGGTCTTATCCATCAGAAGACCGCTGAGGTACGGCGTAATGACCTGTGCCGCCATGCTTGCGGTGTAATAGTATCCGGTGAACTTGCCGACGTTGCCGCCCTTGCTGAGTTCGACGACCATCGGAAAGCTGTTGACGTTGATCGTTGCCCATGCGATGCCCGCAAGAGCGAACATTGCGTTCATGATGATCGGGTTGCTGCCTTTACGCAGGAACGCCGCAACGCCGAATGCCGTAGCGAGCATTATGATACCGGCGAGGATAGTCTTTTTGCGGCCGATCTTCGAAGCTACCAGACCGACGGGGATGTACGAGATGATCGCCGCTGCCTGCGCGATGATAAGCGTCATGTTATAGTCGAGCGCAAGTACTTTATCTGCATAGACCGAGTACTTCGAAGTGACGGCATTATAGCCCATGAACCACAGCGCAACGGATGCGAGAAGAAGGATCAGAGAGCGTTTCTCGCCGCTGCTGAGCTTGCGGTCTCCGGTTTCAGCATCTCCGTCAGATTCATCGATGTTGTACTTTCTGCGCTGAAGCTCAGCTTCGTCAACGAACTTCGGCTCGCGGACGGTGAGCATAAAGATCAAGAGCGCAACGAGCATGATTCCGGCAACGACCGCAAAGAACGGAGTGTAGCTCATCATGTTGTTCTTGGCGCTGCCTGTTTTGAAGAATATGCCGAGAGCGAGTACGAGTATGCCGCCCGCGGAACCCATGAGGTTGATGACGGCGTTCGCCTTCGAACGGAGCGGCTTGATCGTTACATCGGGCATAAGCGCGACTGCGGGTGATCTGAAGATCGACATTGCGATTAGAACAACAAGCAGTACGATAATGAACGTGATCAGTGTTCCGGTATGAGTATTCGTTACCGAATTCGAATAAACCTGCCTTGCGGGAACATAGAAATCGCTGTAAAGTTTACTCGGCTGATCGTTGTTATCGTGATCGAAGTAGCTTTCGATGTTGAAAAACTGATCCTTCTCGATCACAACGATCTTTCCGGAAGCATGGTCGTGCTTATCGAGCGCCGCATACTCTTCATAAGAGATTGTATTCTCGGGACGCTCGCCCTGCGGGTCGATCATGAAAACGGTTCCGTTTGCCGTAGTGATCTCCGTCCCCGCGGCTGCGTTGTAAACAAGTTCCAGCGCTTCGTTTGCAGTCTGGGAATCCTGCCTCTTCAGACCCTCGTAATTCGAATCGAAGAGAACGGTCTCAAATTTTTCGACCTGCTGAAGGCTCTTGGCCTGCGCGTTGTCAACAAAGCTGAGGCCCACGAAGGCGACGGCAGCGATGATGGTTCCGATAAGGATGTACGGAGTCCTTCTGCCGAGCCTGGACTTCGTTTTGTCAGAAAGCATGCCGAAAACCGGAAGCATTACGATCGCAAGGATGTTGTCCAGCGCCATGATGATACCGGATTTTGACTGCGACATACCGAATTTATCGGTCAGTATCTTCGGAATTATCGTGTCATACGCCTGCCAGAAGGCCATGATCAGGAAAAAAGCGAAGCCTACAAGGATCGTGCGCTTGTAGTTGAGTTTCATATTATTAACCTCCCCCTGTTAATTGAGGCTATTATAACATATCTGATTGTTGTATTCAATTATCAAGCCAAATTGATTCATTAAAGCTGTAATGACATATAATCAAGAGAAGAAGGATCCCCTGGATTTCCGGGGGATCCTTGATATAAATCAGCGATAGTTTACTTTGCCTTCGCCGGGAAAGACAACGGGTCTTTCTTCTTGTTGATCAGATGACGGACAAGATAGTAAAGCGCGAAGATGATGACGACCATAAGCATGATGGCGGCAAAAACAACCACGGGCATCAGCGTCTTCGGAATGAAAGGATAAGTGGATCCTGTGATGAACAGCCAGTCGTAATGAACGTCTCCGTGGTTATATGAGAAGTTGCCAAGCGCGGCCCAAAGCTCTAGGCAAACAAGCATAACAGCACAGTGCCAGATCTTGCTCCAACGGAGTTCGACAACACCCCATGCGAGGTTAAGGAAACCGAAAGCGAAGAGCAGTCCGTGATAGACGAAAGTCTGAACAACGCGGTAGCTGTAGAAAGTGATCCCGCCCAATGCAGTGCCGGGATAAGTGATATACATCAGCGAAGCGACCAGAGAGAAAACGGCCACGGGCATCTTCAGAAAATGTGCCTTCTTACAGAACTGAACGAGCAGCACAAAAGGACACATCACAATGCAGATGTGGAAAGGCAGTTTATCGATATTCATGCTGAACGAATCGGTCATAAAAGGCTGGATCATAAAATCCAGAAGATAAAAAGCCGCGAGAGCGCCGGCGATCCTGTTGAGCCAGCTTGTTTGCTTTTCCTTCTTTACAAGACCTCTCCGGGTGATAAGAGCAGTCAGACCGAAGATCAGGATAATGTAGAGGAAATGCCACATGTTGAACAGCTTTATCTCCCATACATTGCCGCCATCATAATCCCTGAATAAGGCATGCCAAAAATCGAACATTACGGTTCACTTCTTTCATGTTTTTTCTTTGAGAACGTTCGCCGGTCAGCGGGAAGCGCCAGCAATTCGTATACCCACGTTATTAAAAAGGTCAAAACGATCGAAAGAACGCCGATCGTTGCGGTGTTCAGCCATTCGAAACCTTCGAACGGAACACCGAGAAGAAACATTGTGTTCGGCGGCGCTTGACCGGCAAGGCGGAAGATGCCGATGATCATCAGACCGTCAAGAAGCATCAGCACCAAACCGATGAATACACTGAAAGTATTGCGTATACGGATGCGAATATAGTTGCCGACAAGGAGCCAGATACAACCGACAAGCATTACCGTATGGCTCAGCAATCCGGTAAAGATCCCCCAATCGGCCAGATCCGGCGTGTTCGAATAGTTGACATTTAGAACTATACCGAGGATGCCTCCCGTAATCCCGAGAAAAAATGTGAATTCTCCGATTATTCGCGCATAAGTCTTTCCTTTATTGGAAAGGAATGCGTAAAGAAGGAGCAGCCACATTGCAAGATTGCAGGGATAAACGGGAAAAAGCATATTTACGGCTACCCGCGCCTCGCCTTCACGCAGATAATCCGCGTAAAGCGGAGAAAGGTGGATAAAGACCACTGTCAAAGCAACCAGCTTTAGAAACAGATCCTTGGATCGATCGGTTTTCAAAAAATGTTTTGCCGCAATCAGCAGCAAAACAATCGCAGCAGCGCTTGCCACCATAAACATGGAGTGTGCTCTGTCAAACAACACGCGCATCACCTTCCAATACTGCCATAAAGAAAGCTCCAATCGTAATCAGTATTCACCGCGATCGAAGTTATTTCATTATAGCATTTTACGGTTATGCTGTCAATGTATGCCGAGAAAGCAGAAATAGAATCGAAAAACAAAGAAAACCGGTCAACCGGCCGGTTTTCTTTGCGTAAATCGTTATACAATGATTCGGTTCTTATATTGGGATGCAAACAGATCCGGATACATTAATCTCTCTTTTTGTTAAACAACCCTGTCAACAGTCTGAGAACAAAGTATGCGATCAAAGGCACCAGGATCGTCCCGATGGATATTGCAAGCACGTAGATAGTCTGGCCTAGGAATGCGCCGGTGCTTTCAATGATGCTTAACCTGATATTCTCCAGGAACGGAGCGTTGCTGTGAACGAAATTATTGAAGTTGGTGTCGATCAACTGCGCAAACGGTCCAACGATCAAGCAGTATAGTCCATAGGTAACAACAACCAATAGGATATCTCTCTTGGTACTGAATTTCGCCAATCCCTGGAAGATAAACAGGAAAAAGGTAAACAGGCCGATACCGTGGAACAAAACAGTGTGCAGCTCAAAGAAACTGCCGCCTTTTCCGGTTACAAAATCCCACATACTGCTTATCGCTGCGTCGGAATAAATGATATTCGGATAAACAGCCATAAACAGGAACAGGCACGTCGACACCACGCCTGCGATCAGGATAAATTTATCGCGATGCTTTCCCTTGTAGAAACATGCAAGCGGATGGAAATACAGAAACAAGCTGCAGAAATGCAACGGGATCCAGTAAGTGCTGTAACCGGTCACAATGCCCATAACTTGCTTTGCAATTTCAAGCAGGAGCAATAATGCCGTGCAGATTTTGAGCGGCAGCATCTGTGTTTCGAAGTCTTTATCCTTCAGTAAGCGGCTCAACACAAAAGCAAGCACTATGTAGACAACAAACTGAGGTATCAATGTCTGCACATGCAGCGGCGTCCAAAACATAAACAAATCCTTCCATGCAAAGAAATCGTGATCTTATCGAACTGCAAGATCGACATCTATTTTAGCACGAAATTTCGATATGTCAATTAATCGTAGCGGGGATACTTAGTGGAAATGAAGCAGGAAAAACTAAACCCACGCTTTCGCGTGGGTTTTCTGGAGGCACCATCCAGAATCGAACTGGAGATGGCGATTTTGCAGACCGCTGCCTTACCGCTTGGCTATGGTGCCATATTCAATTAGAACAAGTTTTTCGCCCTTTCCATAACATGGCTACGCAGCAGACTGCATAGCCATGTTATGGAGCGGGAAACGGGGCTCGAACCCGCCACCTCCGCCTTGGCAAGGCGGCGCTCTACCAAATGAGCTACTCCCGCATAAAGCTGGTGCGGACGAAAGGACTTGAACCTTCACGCCTTGCGGCACTAGATCCTAAGTCTAGCGCGTCTGCCAGTTTCGCCACGCCCGCATCTTAGGACACACATCCATTATCGCCCGTAACGGCAACGAAATTATATTAACGCATTCTTTTTTATATGTCAATAGCGAATTTTCAATTTTGCCGACGGCAAAAAAACCGCTGAAAGCCGGCTCCTACGGCATGTCTATTCCTCGGCGAGTCTTTTCCTTTTCTCAAGCGTGCGCGTTATTATCCGGGATATCTGAACCTGTGAAACGCCTACTATATCTGCTATTTCGCTTTGCGTTTTGTCTCTGAAAAATCTCAGAAGGACTATCTTTTTTTCACGCTCTGAAAGATTTGCGAGAAGCTGATTTATCATCAGGCTGTTTATGATACCGACATCTTCTTTTATTGACATTTCGGGCATGGTGTCAATAAGCAGCGCAGAGCGTGGATCTCCGTCGTTCTTTACGGGCTCATATATCGAGATGGGATCCCTGACAGCCTCAAGCGCCTCTGTTATTTCCTCTTCAGACAGCTTTGTACGCTCGGCGATCTCTGAGAGTTCAGGATCTCTGAGCAGCTCGTTTTTAAGCTCCTCACGAGCTCTGAAAATATGTATGGAACGCTCTTTGATCCCGCGAGAAACTTTTATTATACCGTCGTCTCTTAAAAACCGCTTGATCTCTCCCGAGATCATCGGAACGGCATAGGTTGAAAAGCGCACATTAAAAGACGGATCATACCCGTTTAAAGCCTTTATGAGCCCGATAGAGCCTATCTGCAAAAGGTCGTCATAATCCGTTCCCCTGCCGAGAAAACCCCTTACAATGCTCTTTACAAGAGCGATGTTCGATTCAACAAGTTTCTCCTTGGCGGACTCGTCGCCTTTTTTAGCGGCGCGTATAAGCTCAAGCGTTTCCTCATGAGTAAGCTGCGCCGCCACTATCTTATTTTTTTCGTCATGGCTATTTTTGTGCCTCTCCCCTTTTCGGAAACGACGTCTACGCTGTCCATGAACGCCTCCATAACCGTAAATCCCATGCCGCTGCGGCCTGATCCGCCGGACGTGTAAAACGGCGTGCGCGCCAGCTCTATATTTTCTATACCGATGCCCTGATCCTCTATATCAACAAAAAACATGCCGTTTTCAGCTTTGCAGCGCAGTATTACCGGACCTCGCCCACCGCCGTAAGCATGCACGACCGCATTAGTAACTGCCTCGGAAACAGCGGTCTTTATATCAGCTATCTGCTCGAGCGTTGGATCGAGCCGCGCTGCAAACGCCGCCGCGCACATCCGCGCAAAGCTCTCGTTTTCCGACGCGTTTATGAATCTCAGCTCCATTTCGTTTTCCACGTTTCTCCTCCGTAATTAGTTTTAGTCATATCTTTTTGATGACCTGATAAAGGCCGGACACCTGAAAAACAAGGTCCACCTGCTTTGAAAGCCTTTTTACATACAGCGCGCCTCCCCTTTCGGAAAGCCGCTTATACCTCCCGAGAATCAGTCCTACGCCGGAACTGTCCATCATAGTAACGTTTTTAAAATCGAGTATCATCCTAAGCGGTCTCGTGTTTTCGATTATCTCGTCGAGCTGTCTTTTTATCTCTTCCGTTCTGTGATGATCGATCTCGCCTTTAAGCATAACCGCAACTTCTTCAGCCATAGCTACCTTCCCTTTCGCATATACTCACAACAGAATTTCCGCTTAAGCTGTGTCGATTCCTTTGCCGAAAATGCACGTGTTTTTTCAGTTATGCTGTTTTTTTGAAAAAAACCTTCCAAAATTTTATACTGTTAGACTCAGCACTGTTGGAAAAACTATAACGGCAAGACAGCGTCGGAGGTACTTTACATGAAACACCGCAAAAGAAGCGCCGCGGGCAGGTTTTTTTTGAGATTACTGCTGTTCACAGTATTATTCCCTTTCTGCGCAGCTTTATTCATGGGATTTTACGCATGCTCTCTTGAGGATTGGAAATCCTTCGATCCTGCTTCACTTTCTGATATGGAAGAAACACTTATCATATATGACAGGGACGGAAAAGAATATCTCCGGCTCAACGGCGGAGAGGACAGGCGCGTTATTGACGCAGCAAAGCTGCCCGAAAACATAAAAAACGCTTTTCTTTCAACAGAGGACAACCGGTTTTACGAACATAAGGGCATAGATATCGTGCGCATGTTCGGCGCAGTGATCAATGATATAAAAAGCGGCAGCCTTAAAGAGGGCGCGAGCACTATATCGCAGCAGCTGGTAAAAACAGCTGCTCTGAGCGGCGACAA
>JAEEYN010000034.1 GCA_016288175.1 Bacillota bacterium
GTGGGTGCGGGGCAGGATGCCGACCTCGCTCCAAATGGGGCGGATCTGGGTATGGGTACGGCCGTCCGGACGGATGCCGCGGTTGATGATCTTGTCGCGAAGGATCTCCTTCATCAGGTTGTAGAGGATCGCGTCGATATCGGCTGCGGAATCCGGATACTCCTCGGCAAAATGAGCGATCGTCTCGGCTTTGACGGCCGCGGTGCGCTCCTCGCGCTCATGGCGGTCGAAGGTGTCGAGCTGCCACTCGACCTTCTCGCGGGCGTATTCAACGACCTTGTTCTTCAGCTCCTCGTCGGGGGTGTGGATCTCGGGAACGAGCTTTTCCTTGCCGATCTCGGCCTGGATCTCGCTGATCCAAGCGACGATCTTTTTGATGTATTCATGTCCGAAGAGGATCGCGTCCAGCATTTCCTTTTCGGTGACTTCGTTCGCACCGGCTTCGACCATCATGACGGCGTCCTTGGTGCCCGCAACGGTGAGGTGCAGGCGGCTCTTCGCGCGCTGCTCGGAATCGGGATTGATGATGTATTCGCCATCCACGAGGCCGACGGAGACTGCGCCGATCGGGCCGGCGAAGGGAGCTTCGCTGATGGAGAGGGCGATGGATGCGCCGTTCATCGCAAGGATGTCGGGCTGAACGTCGTTCTCAACGCTCATCGCGGTTGCAACGACCTGAACATCGTTATAAAAGCCCTTCGGGAAGAGGGGGCGGATCGGACGGTCGATCAGACGGCTGGTGAGGATCGCCTTCTCGGAAGGACGGCCTTCGCGCTTGATGAAGCCGCCGGGGATCTTGCCGGCCGCGTACATTTTTTCCTCATAATCGCAGCTGAGGGGGAGAAAATCGGCGCCGTCGCGCGCCTGCTTTGCGACCGTTGCGCAGACGAGCAGGGCAGTATAACCGCAGCGGATGAGGATCGCGCCGCCTGCCTGCTCCGCGTACTTACCGGTTTCAACGGTGATCGTACGCCCTGCAAGGTCGAGGGTGAAATTCTTTTGCATTATATTTTAATCCTTTCAATAACTATCGGTTGGTGCTTCGCGGCGGGCTTCAGAAAAGACCCGCTGCGCGTTTTCAGGGAACAGATTTAGCCGTTCCGACTTCTTTGAACGGGAAAATCCGTTCCCTGAACGGATCCATTGTGGGGGAAGGAAGAAGCTTCCGAAAAGAAAGGCGGGTACTCCATCCCCGCCTTTCAACTTTGGCAGAATTACTTCCTGATGCCGAGAGCAGCGATGATCGCCCTGTAGCGCTCGATATCGACCTCTTTGAGGTAGTTGAGCAGGCCGCGGCGCTTACCGACCATCTTCAAAAGACCGCGACGGGAGTGATTGTCCTTCTGGTGGGTCTTGAGGTGCTCGGTGAGGTGAGAGATGCGCTCAGAGAGCAGCGCGATCTGGACCTCGGGGGAACCGGTGTCGCCCTCGTGGAGAGCGTACTTGGCGATGATCTCGTTCTTAAGTTCTTTTTCCATTTTATTTTCCTCCAAAAAATTTTTGATAATCCCGGATTCTGCGTGATGCGGCGGAGTTTTCGCAAAACGAAGAAAGCGGAGCGGAACACCCGGAAAACCGGGGGGACCGGCGCCGGAAGGAGCGCTGTGCCCGGGCGACGGGCGGCCTTTTCTCCGGCGGTATCGGCGGATCCCGAAAAATCCGCACAATACAACAACTAATTATACCTCATCGATATGAAAAAGTAAAGTGCTTTTTGCTCCGTATTTTGGAAAAATGCAGGCTTTTTCGGTATATTTTGAACCGAAAGGCGGGGGAAGATCAGGGCAGGATATTCACAACGCTGCCTAGCGCGTCCGCTTCCTTTGCGCGTTCGAGCGCGGCGGCAAAATCCCCGACCCGCTCCGGCGTATGCGCGTCGCTGCCGATTATGAACTTCGCGCCGTGCGCCATCGCCGTTTTGATGTCGTCGACGCTCATCGAAAGGCTCGAGGAATTGATCTCGAGAAGGATCCCGAGCTGCCGCGCGCAGTCCGCCATATAGGGAATATCGACAGCAAGATAGAGCCCCGGGTGGGAGATGATGTCCGCATGCCCTGCTTCCGCCGCCGCCATGATGGATTCCGCGTTGCGTTTCGGCGTGGATCTTCCGCCGAAGCTTTCACGGAAGATATGCCAGGCAAAGCGGTTCGTGTAGGCGACGCCCTTGTGATAGCCGAGGATGATGACGTCGTAATCGCCGCGGTTTTTCGGGATATCGCTTTTCCCGAAGCCCGTGACGTTGCATTCGAGGCCGTTTTTAACGAGGATCCTTCCTTCGAATTCCTCTTTGAGAGAGCGGAGCTCCGCATTCAGCATTTGGAGCTTTTTCCCGCGGACGCCGTAGAAAAGATTCCCGCCGGCATGCTCCGAAACGGCGACGGCAGAAAGCCCGAGCTCGACAGCGCGCAGCACGTTGTCCCGCGGGCTGCCCTTGCCGTGGCTGAAATAAGTATGGGTATGAAGATCCTCGATAATGCGCATCGGCGTTTCCTCCGGCTGAGGTCATGTTCTTATTTTACCACGGTTTTCCGAAAACGAAAAGACCCGCGCAAAAGCGCGGGCCCTCGGATCCGTTTTTCTTTAGATCTGGTCTGCGTTCAGCTCGGTGATGCCGTCGATGCGGATATCGAAGAGAGGAGCGGAGATCTTCTCGGACTCGTGGAAGTAGCCGTCCCAGATCAGCTCGACGCCGTCGAAACCGAAGCTCTTGTCATAGCTGGTGAGGTGCTCGCCCTTGACGGTGAAGGTGCTGCAGTCGAAGACATGGAGCTCGCCGCTCTTGATCTTCGCGATAACTGCGTCAACGGCTTCCTGGGTCCCGGGAGCGCAGCTCTTGCCGAGCTCGGTGATGCCAACGGCGTTATCGATATAGCCCTTGCACCAATCCTGCTGCATGGCCGTGCCGTCGATAACGGTCTTGATCGCGTAGGTGTAGTAAGCGCCCCAGTTGTTGGTGGCGGAGGTCAGTGCGGCGTCGGGAGCGACGTTCAGCATATCGACATTGTAGCCGACGCTGTAGACTTCCTTGCCCTCTGCGTGAGCGGCCTGAACAGCGGTGGGTGCGCCGGTGGAGTCTGCATGCTGACCGATGATGACGCAGCCGCGGGCCATCAGGAACTCAGCGGCGGCCTTCTCGGCGGCGATATCGAACCAGGAACCGGTGTACTGAACATCCATGTACGCTTCGGGAACGATGGACTGGATGCCGAGGAAGAATGCGGTGTAGCCGGAAACAACTTCAGCATAGGGGAACGCGCCGACATAGCCGATATGGGGATCGGTGACCTTGCCCTCGTCCATGAGCTGCTTGAGCTTCATGCCGGCAACAACGCCGGAGACGTAGCGGGCTTCATAGATGCCGGTGAAGTAATTGAAAATGTTGTTGACACCTTCCTGCTTTGCGGCATTCTGGCCGGTCGCATGGCAGAAGAGAACGTCGGGGTTCTCCCTTGCGGCCTGGATCATGTAATCCTCATGACCGAAGGAGTTCGCGAAGATGATCTGGCAGCCCTGGTGGACAAGGTCGATGGCTGCGTCATAGCAGGTCTCGTCTTCCTTGATGTTCTTCTTCCAGATGATCTGCTCATCCTTGAGGCCGCAGGCCTTCGCGGCAGCTTTGATGCCGTCCATATGAGCCTGTGTGTAGCCCTCGTTTTCGTCACCGACGAGGATGGCGCCGACCTTCAGGTCATTCTCCGCAACGGGCTCCTGGGCTTCGCCTTCATCCGAACCCTTCTCATCCTTGCCGCACGCTACGAAAGCGGTGCAAAGGGAGAGGACCATCAGAACGGTGAGTGCGATTGCGATGAATCTTTTCATTTTTTCTTCCTCCTGAGTATTCGTTTGGTTTAACCAAAACACGGAGCTATTATAATACAGCCGGATGACAAAATCAATACCGAACAGCCTGATTTCGACCGGTTTCGGGAAGATATACCGGGCCGCGCGGAGGGGCGGGGAAGGACCCGGATAAAGCCGCGGAGGGGTTTGCCGAATTCCCAAAACGATGTTGCAAATTTTGCATAACAATGATATAATCCCCGTTGAAAAACGAAAACAGCCTGCGGAAAAGGAAAGCTTATGGATCACGTGCTCGCGGAGGCTCCCTGCCTTTTATATGAAACCTTTGCGATGATGAGCCGCTATTTCAACGAGCGGCCCTATCGCGAAACCGCCGATATCCTTCTTGAAAGATACGGCGGGGTCCTTTCGGACGCCGACCGCGCAGCGCTCAGCCGGAACGCCGATATGCTGGACCGCATCACGAACGAGCTCTGCGCGGATCTCGACCGCGGCGAACCGGAGATCGCCTTCTTCTTTAAACCTTTTGATACCGGACGGCGGGGCGAGGTCAACTGCATCGGAAGAGTGCTGCTGTTTTCGCTGATGAGCACTTTGATCCCGGATTTTGACGAGCATATTGCGGATATCAAGGCGAGGCATGAAAAAGCCGTTGCGGACGGCGCGCGCGTCGTGGATTTCAACGCCGCCGGCGTCTATTGGAGCACCTCGGCGGAAGGGCCCTGTCCATCGCTTTTCGAGCAGATCTACGCCCTGCATTATCCCGCGGAGGCGAAGCTCAATACCTTCCGCGTGCTCTCCGATTTTGACCGCTTCATCGACAGGCTCGCGGAGCTGATGCGCCCCTATGCGCAGCGCCTTTCGGAGCGTCTGCCGGAGCTTCTGCCCGCGTACGGCGAGGCGGCCCGTGCGTGGCGCGACCGCGTGGAGGAAAACGGCCTCGTCTATTTCTCCCAGCTCCTGCATCTGACCGAGCCCGCCTTCGACCGCGCCGGCTCGCTCGATATCAACGTCGGCATCTTCCTTTTCAACGAGGTCGGCTTTGGCAATTCGCCATCGCCGGACAGGCTCTCCCTTGTGCTCATCATCGGCATCGGCGTCTATCCCGGCTTCGAACGCGGATATAACGAGCGCCGCGCGGAGAAGCTTGCGGAGGTCTTTCGCCTGCTTGCCGACCCTGCGAAGCTGGATCTGCTCTCCCGCCTTGCGAAGCAGCGCAGCTACTGCCTCGAGCTTTCGAAGCAGACCGGCGTCAATGCCGGCAACGTTTCCCGCAGCCTGAACGCGCTCTTCGACAGCGGCCTGCTCGAAAAACAGCGCGTCGGCGGCAGGACCTATTATACGACGAACGAAAAGGCGCTGAAAAAAGCGTTCATTGACGCGGAGCTCCTGATCTCCGACCCGGAGATCTGAAAAATTCTTCGAAGTTTTGTCCGGAAAGCCCCGAAATCCATTGATTTTTCGGCTCTGAACACTAAACTCTTCCAATAATTTGGAAGAGTTTTTATATTACACAGCATATGTTATCCAAAATCAGCAAAATATGTTGCAAAATTTGGATAACTATGATATACTATATCCATCACGCGGGGCGAGAGACCCCGCCGAATAATCGGAGGTATGGAAAATGCGTAAAAGAACAGTCTTTTGGAGAGCCGCCGCAGCCCTGCTGGTGTTTGCGCTGCTGCTGCCCGCTTTCGGTTCGGCCATGGCGACCGTGCATCCCCGGCCCAAGGATGAAGATAACGAGCCGGAGTATGATATGATGGCCTTTGTTTATGATAGATGGATCGTATTTGACAGCAATAATCCTGCAATTTGGGAGTATTGCGATGATCCGGATACACCCTGTTTCCCTGATCCATTCGATGTCGGCTATATTGTTTCTGGTGGCGTCAATATTGACGGAACAATATATGTTTCCACTACTGATATGACGGGAAATTTCGATGAGAGAAATCAATTATACATGATGGATGAAAATATGCACCCGATTGCTCTCGGAGGTTTTTCAGCACCGAAGGAAAATATCCCGAACGAGTATGGAAACTGCTACCTTATGGTGTTTTCAATGTCGTATGATGAACTCAAAGGAAATGTCTACGCGGTAGCATATTATAACATCCTTGACGGTTCAGGTAATTGGATTGATTCTATATACGGTATTGCCAGACTTGATATAGAGACCAGGGAGGCTGAGTTTTTATGCAAATGGACATACATGGGCGATGAGGATTGGGTCGGATATTTTTGGCCTGTTTCCGTTGCGTATGACAGAGAAACCGAATCGTTTTTAGTAATAGAGGCATGGTCGAATGCGCTTGTCCGGCTTAAACCGGAAGCACCGATGGAATATGAAACGGTATGCATTCTCCCGCATGAAGCAACACAGATGGCTTTGGGCATTATAGAGCAGTTTGATCCTGTTCCGATGTATATCGACCATGAAACGAATTCGCTATGGATAAGTACTTTTATCGGCACAAACTGTGACTCTTGGCTGACGAAGATAGATCTTGATACAGGCAATGTAATTTATGATGTCCTCACTAATCGTGGTTGGATAATGCCGGATGGTACATACGGCACATGGAAGTGCTTAATGAAGTATCAGCCGAATACCCCTGTATGTCTCGGTGATGCCGACGGGAACGGTAATGTCACCGTAACCGATGCGCTGCTTGTTATGCGCTATGCAATGGGTATAATCGGCGAGCTTGCGAATATGGAGGCGGCGGACGTCAACAACAGCGGAAATATCGACGTGACCGACGCGCTGCTGATAATGCGTATAGTAATGGGCGTATAACGGCGGATCTCCGTTTTCTTCCGCGAGGCGGGCGGTGAAGCCGCCCGCCGCGCGGAAACCTAAATTCTATTTGATAGATTCTGGAGGTTGAAATGAAAAACAAAAGGCTTGCGGCAGCGCTGCTTGCGCTGCTCTTCGCGGCGTTCGGTCTTTTGAACGCGCTGCCGAATTTCGCCGCGAGAGCGGAAGACGAGGATGAGTACGATATGATCGCCTACGCCTATACAAGATGGGTGAAGTTCAACAGCAGCGACCCGACTCAATGGACCTTCTGCGGTGATTCCAACGAATTGTTCGACAATTTTCGGGCCTCCGCCGCTGTCGCGGTAGGCGGCGTTATCTACGTCACGCCTTATGACTTTTCCGGAGGTCGGTTGGAGAACTACCTTTACAGGCTGGACGAAAATATGCATTCGGAAGCGATCGCGATGCTCACAATACCGAATTTGAATCTTCCGAGCATTTATCCATATCCGAGCGTCTATGCTATGACCTATGCGGAAGATATCGGAAAAACCTATGCGCTGGTTAGCATTGGGTTCTGCCGCTTTGCGATCGCCGAGCTGAATCTATCAAATGCCGAGATGGAAGTTGTGTGTATATGCCCAGACACGATACTGTTTTACCCCATAACCATGACCTATTGCGGCGGCGGGCGCTTCTATATGATCGAGGCATATTCCAATTCGCTGATACTGCTCGATCCGTCTTCGCCGGAAAGCTATGAAACCGTTATGGAGCTGCCGGAAATGGCTTCGCTTTCGCCAATAGGCTTAACTGAGTTCCCGCATATTGCGCAGTCGCTCTATTATGACAGCGAAGCGAACACCCTCCTTTGGGGAGCGGGAAGACACACATTGGTGCAAAACGGCTACGGTCCGCTTTCAAAGCTTGTGAAGATCGATCTTTCGACAAATACGATTATCTATGATATCGACATGCGCGGCGCGCATACGCCCTGCGGTTGGTACAACTGGCCCCTGAACTGCTTTATCCCCGTTTCCTCCATAGAGCAAGCCGTACCGGGCGACGCGGACGGCGACGGGAACGTAAGCGTTACGGACGCCGTGATGATCCTTCGATATGCGATGGGCCTGATCGATGCGCTGCCGAGGCCCGGCAATGCCGATATGGACGGCGACGGCTCGATCACGGTCGCGGACGCTATACTCGTGCTGCGCGGCGCGCTCGGCACGGCCTGAAAGCCCGGAAGGAAAATCGGATCCGAATAAAGAAAAAACACGGAGCGGCAATGCCCGACCGTGATAAGGAAGAAATTTAACAGCAGTCACGATTAGACACAGCAAGGCAAAGATAACCTGAGATTAGCGACGATGCTTTTCTCAGGTTTCTTTTTTTGCAAAATCAAATTCGCACATTCGTCAAAACA
>JAEEYN010000226.1 GCA_016288175.1 Bacillota bacterium
CCCTTCGAGCGAGAAGAGCTTTATTGAATACCCCGGGAGCTGAACGATCGCCGCGGCGTCCGCGCGCGATGCCATCAGGCAGGAAAGGAGCATGATCTCCGAGCGCTGCCGCTTTTCGTAATCCCCCGGCCTTCTGAAAGCGCCGGCAAGGACCCTGTCGCGGCTTCCGACGGAAGGAGCGGGCTTCGCAACGCCGCACTGCTGGCGGATGACGTCCACGCCGATGCCGCTGCGCTCCGAAACAAGGCGGACATAGCGGTCCCGTTCGACGGGATCGAGCGATGCAAGCAGGCTGCAGGCGTTCTTCGCGAAGGTCTGCCGCCCGTCCGCCGTGCCGAGATCCTGCGCCTTCGCCATGCTCTCGATTTTGAACTGCACGGCGGTGATCGCCGAATCGCGGAGCTTCAAGAATGCGTCGCGGCCGTATTTGCGGATGTATTCATCGGGGTCGTCGCCGCCGGGGATGATCAGCACCCTCGCGTCGACGCCGCCTTCTTTGAGGATGTCCACGCCGCGAAGCATCGCGTTCTGCCCCGCCGCATCGCCGTCATAGGCATAGACGACGCGCTTGGCAAAGCGGCTCATCAGCCGCACCTGCTGGCTCGTCAGCGCCGTTCCGAGGGAAGCGACGGCGTTGTCGACGCCGTGCTGATGGAGACTGATAACGTCCATATAGCCCTCGACCATGATGAGCTCATCGAGCTTTTTGCCCTTCATCATGTTGATCGCGTAGACGTTATGGCGCTTGTTGTAGATCGGGGTGTCGCCGGTGTTCATGTATTTCGCGCCGTCGTCGCCCTCGATTATGCGCCCGCCGAAAGCGAGAACGGTGCCGCTCGCGGAGATGATCGGGATCATCAGCCGCCCGTGGAAGAAATCAAAGGTCTTTCTTTCGTCCTGCCTGCCCTTGATGCAGAGCCCGGCGGCGATCAGCTCATCGCGGCTGAAGCCGAGCTCCGTCATGTATTTGAACAGCGCGTCCCAGTCGTTCGGCGAATAGCCGAGGCCGAAACGCACGGCTGTGCTGCCGTCGATCCCCCTGCGGAGCAGATACTGCCTCGCCGGGAGCCCCTGCTCGGAAAGAAGGATCTTATGGAAAAACCTCGCTGCCTCGCGGTTGGCCTGATAGAGCCTGTCGCGGAAGGCTTTTTCCGCGCGGAGCTTCGCGTCGTCGACCTCGTTTGGGAGCTCCATCCCCGCGCGCTGTGCAAGAAAACGCACAGCTTCGCCGTAGGAAAGGTTCTCCGCCTGCATAATGAACTGGATCACGCTGCCGCCCGCCTTGCAGCTGAAGCAATGAAAAAGCTGCTTATCGGGCGAAACGGTGAACGAAGCCTGCTTTTCGGGATGGAAGGGACAAAGCCCCCACATCCTTCCGCCCTTCGGCGCAAGGTGGGTATACTCCGAGATCACGGAAACGATCTCGTTCCGCGCCATCAGATCATTCATCCATGCTTCCGGGAAAGCCAATTGTTCACCGCCTGAGATTACTGAGCGAAAGTTGCTCCGACAAAAAGCGATCATTATGCCGAGGATCAACTGCCTGCAAATCACTAATACGACATAAAGGATAAATATCCTGCATTGAAAACGGCTTTTCGCGTCGGCGAAGAAAATATATTGTGTTTTCGCTCAGAGAATGTTTCCGACGGTCAGATCGTTGTTATCAAGGATGAAGCGAAGCGTTGTGCGGACGGCGCAGAGCTCTTCGATATAGTCGTCGCGCTCCCCCTCCGCGCCAAGAAGGGCTGCCTTTGCGGAATCCTCAAGAAGGTCCATAAGGTCCCTGTGGTTCGCGATCATCATCAGCGCAGGCGCCGCGCCTTTCAAAAGGGAATCGATCTTTTCGGCAAGCCTGTTCGCGCCTTCGGTATCGCCGCGCCGCGCCGCTTCGATCGCTTCGTCGATGAGGGGCATGACCTCCTTTTCGAGGCGGGTCATACCGAGTTCCGATGCGAGCATGACCGAAACGAGCAGGGCTGCGGCGGCGATGATCCCGACCGTGACTGCGAGGGGCTGCCTTTTGAAGTGTTTTTCGTTCATTTTGCTTTCTCCGCCTTTCCGCCGAGAGTCATGAACATCGCCTCCGGCTGCCTTCCGTTTCCAATCTTTCGCTGCGCATGGATGATCCCCGCGCTGTCCAGTGAAACGAAGAAGCAGTCCCTCGCGCGGGGAATATTCAGTTTTTTCAGTATCGTCTTCAGTTTTGCGCCGTCGAGCCCCGCCTCCCGCAGCGCGTCATCATGCACCTTTCCGTCCATCACGAGCAGCATCCCCGGCTTCGCTTTCTCGCTTTCGAGGGCAAGCTGCTCATTCGTCGGGGTCTGGAACGGACCTTTAAGAAGCACACTGAGGCTTCCGTTTGTTTCGAGGATAGCGTATTCAACGGAGGAAAGCGAAAAAACATCCTTCAGCCGCAGCTGCTCGATGAGGTCGCTGAGGCTGTAATTCGCCGCGCGCATCACGTCCTCTCGAAGAACGCCGCGGGAGATGATCACGAGCGGGCTTCCGCAGACGAGTTTGCGGATCCCTTCGCTCTTCAGCGAAGCGAAGGAAACGAGCCGGTGCACGACGAAGATTCCCGCCATAGGGATGATGCCGTACAGCAGCGGCGTCGCGGGGTCTCCCATCGGCACGGAGGCGAGGTTTGCGATCAGCAGCGTTACCGCAAGATCGAACGGCTGCATGTCGTTGATCTGGCGTTTCCCCATGAGGCGCAGCATGGCGAACATCAGCAGATAAACGATTATCGTTCTTACAAAAAGCGTCGGCATTGCATTTTCTCCTTTTCTTTCGCAGTTTTCCCGATCCTGCGCGAAAAAATGCATCGGCGCGCTTTCCTCAAACGGAAAACAAAAAAGCGGGGTACCGGACGAACCGGTATCCCGCATTGTTTGCTTTCGGTATTCCCGCAGCCGATTATTTGTCGGTCTTCTTCTGAGGAGTGTAGCCGAGATAGTTCCTGCAGTAGTTGTCGATGTACTTGTTGTTGAGGGAAACCTTCGTTTCGCTCTTCCATTTCTCGAGCTCATCGCTGAAGCGCTTGGACTGCGCCTCGGAGAGGAGGTTATTCTCGATGCTCTTGTACTCTGCGGACTCGGTGTTGGTGATGTCAACGGTGACTTCGCCCGAGGTGAGCTCCTCGTTGATCCAGATGAAGTGGACGCCGCCGCCCTTGACGTTGGTCTGGACCCTTGCGATTTTGTGGCCGTCGGTGGTGTTCAGGAAAGTGATCTGATACTTCTCGATCGGGGTCTGGGCGGGCTCTTCGGGCTGGTCGGTGGGAGCGGGAGTGGTTTCGGGCTCCGCTGAAGGAGCGGGAGTCGCGTTGGCGTCGGTGTTCTCCTCGGTGGCGGCGGGGATCACCCAGTTTTCGCCGTAGTGGAGCAGGCAGGCAGCCGCGCCGAAGCCGTCGTAGTACCTGTCGAGCATCTTCTCGTTCATGATGTAGCCGTGCTCGCGGTAGCCGAGCTGCGGGTTGGTGTCGATGGTGCCGTCGTCATCGGTCGGAACGAAGATGGTATCGTCGTTGTAATCCTTGCTCTCAACGTAGTTAGTGATGAACTCCTCGAGGGTGATGCCGTTCGCGAAAGCGGTATCGATATCGGAGATCCTCTTCTGCCTGTCGGTATCGAATTCGCCGGCGACGGTCTCGCCTTCAACGGTATCGCCGACCTTATCCTGGTTGGAGAACTGAACAAGGCAGTGCTTGACGGTGAACATATCTGCTGGGGTGAAGAGCGGAACAGCGCCCTTGCCGGTGATGAAGTTGTTATACGCGGTCGCGAAGGCCGTCGGATCGTTCTCGTATTTTTCCTTGTCCTTGGAAGCGTTTTCTTTGCAGTAGGTGTTGACGGCCTCCGGTGCGATCTCGACGGAATCGTAGATCCTCTGGCGGAGCTTGGAGATCAGCTCGTCCTCGCGGAGTTCCTTGACCATGGCCTTCTTGAGCGCATCGATGCTGCTGTAGGAGCCGCTGTTCTTGAGCTGCTTGGTGTACGCTTCTTCCTTCGCCTTGCGGACAGCAGCTTTCAGCGCCTCATTATAGACCTCTTCGCCCTGCTCCTTGAGCTTTTCATCGACGGTGACCTCTTTTTCGAGTTCGATCTTGTCGATCTCCTGATCGATCTGGGACTGCGCCTTATCCTCAAGCGCCTTGAGCTCTTCGTCGGTCAGCTCGATGCCGAGCTCTTCTGCTTTGGTGAGCATTGCGCCGCGTGAGATCAGATAATCCTTGATGTATTCGTTGTAATCCTCAACGTAGTTCGCCATCATTGAATATGTCTGGAAGTATTTGACATAATCCGCAAGCCTGTATTCGACTTTGCCGACCCTGCCGATACTGGGGTTTTTGTCCGTTGCGCACGCAAGAGTGCCGACG
>JAEEYN010000227.1 GCA_016288175.1 Bacillota bacterium
GCCCTGCCCTGCATCACGGCGCTCAGCGTTTTGCTGCCGACCGCTTTCGCAAAGGCGATCGTGCCGGCCATCTCTTCATCGGTCACGAGACCGTCGCCCGAATAGCCGTCGTCCCCGGCGCGGACGCCCTTCACGATCATCGATGTAGTGAAGGAAGTGCCGTCGGTGGCGGTGACGACGTCATCGTCGCGGAGGGTGAGACCGTTGAGCTTCATTTCGGTGCGGAGTTTCTTTTCGTCCTTCTCCTCATCCCCCGTGAGGGATGAAAGATCCTTTGCGTGGATGTAATAAAACCCGGCGGTGCGGAATTTTTCGCCGGCAGAGAGCGCGGAGGCGACGGCCGCGGAATAGAGCGGGAGCTGGAGCTGGAGACCCGCGGCGAGAGCGGTGAAATCGAAGGAAGCGTTATAGGTTTTGTAATCGATGATGCGGCAGAAGCGTTCGTCCCCGCAGGCGATAGTATCCACGCGGTCCACGATGCCGGTGATGCGGAAGGTCGAGCCATCGCTGTGCAGTTCAAGCGCGGGAAGTTCGCCCTCTTTGCCGCCGAAACGAAGCTCGCTCGCGTAGGGGCGGAAGCTGCCGTCGGCGATCTGGCGAACGATCACGCAGGCGATGTTGATAAGCTGCTCGCGGATCCTTTCGCCCTGCGCGCGCATGATGCCGCTTCCGGTATAGATGCCACCGTTATGCTCCTCGAAGATCTTGGGAAGGACGGAATCGATCTTTTCCGTGATATCGGCCTTCGTGAGGGCGGCAAAATCCGCTTTTTCCTCGATATAGGCGCGCATAAGAAGCTCCAGCGCACTGTGAACGAGCGAGCCGAAATCCGTCGAAAGCTCCTGATGAAGCTTGCGCTCCTTAAGCCGGAGACCGAATTCGAGCAGATATCGAAAAGGACAGCGGTTGAAGGTCTCGAGCCTTGTCGGCGAGCCCGAGGCGCGGCTGCCGTAAAGCCGCAGCGCCGCATCCTGGCCGAGGGGCTCCGGCGAAAGCTCCGGGAAAAGCATAGACGAAAGCATATCCACGGCGGAGGAATAGTTCTCTTCTGAAGCAAAATGCGCGAAAAGAGGCGCAAGGCCGTCAGGTTCTTCGCCGGTATCGAGGAAACGGCGCAAAGAAACCGCAAGCTCCGCGAACGCGGCTTCCTCCGCGCTGAAGCGCTTCTGCCCGCTTACGCCGGTCGTTCTTTTGCAATGCGAGAAAACGGAGCCGATGCGGGATATGATCGGCGAGGGAACGGCGGCTTCGGAGCCGATTTTGCTGCAATAGGAGATATAAAGCCCGGAACGCGGCTTTGCGAGAACGGAATACAGGCTCAGATTCTCCCTCGCGTTCATGCTCTCGGTCGTTTCCCAGGCGTTGAGCCCGGCGCTCCGCATTAGCGAAAGCTCCCTGTCGTTGATGATCGAATTATCCTTCCTGACGCGCGGGATATGCCCGTCGTTCGCGCCGAGAACGAGCATAAGCTCGCATTCCGGGGCGTGGATGCTCGAAACATCGCTGACGAGCACCTGATCGAGCGTCGTCGGGATAACGCCGACTTCATAGGATGCAAGACCTTCCTCCAGAACGGAGGCAAAACGCTCGATACCGATCGGCTCATCCCCGAGGATGACGATGATCTGGTCGAGCAGAGCGATGATCGTGTCGTAGATTTGCTGGTTTTCGAGGGCATAACCGAGCATTGCGGGATCCTGCTTCAGCCTCGCGCAGTCCTCGCGCAGACGTTCGGAAACATTCAGCGCGGTTAAATAACCGTAAAGCGAGCGGACGCGCGTCGCGGCGGTGTGAGCGGGATCGGCGGAAAGACTCTGCTTGAGCGCGAGAAGGGGATCCGCAACGGCCAGACGGGAGGCTTCGAGAGCCTCGAAATCGGGGATATCGTCGGTCCGTTCAACGCTCGGCTCCTCGGAATAAAGCCGTTTGCCCGTCAGACCGAACCGAAGGATATGATTTTCAAGCTTCTCCGCGCTGTCGCGGTCAAGGCCGGTGAGGTCCGTCTTCAGAACGCGGATGAAATCCTCGCTGCGGAAATTCTTTTCGATGCAGCGAAGCGCCGCGGAGATGAGCTCCGCTATGGGGTGGTCGGCGACGGAACGCTTGGCGTCCATGAAATACGGGATCCCCGCGCGGCCGAAGCAGCGGCGCAGGATCGGGGCGTAAGAGGAAAGGTCGCTGACGGCGACGGCGATATCGCGGCAGCGCAGACCGGAGCGAAGGGCGAGGAGTATGCGCTCCGCCGCTTCTTCGGTTTCGCTGTCGGGGGAATAGGAGGCATGCAGCTCGATATTACTTGCGTCGTCGGGAAATTTTCGGTATGGGAAGGCGAAAAGATTCCTTTCGAGAGCGCGAAGTGCGGCGTCGTTTCGGCGATGATCCTCCGTCAGACGCACGGTCTCGACGGGACAGCCCGCCGCTTTCGCAAGCTCCGTCAGGCGGCGCAGGGAGGCTGCGCCGGGGCGGAAAAGCTCCGCGTCGCCGCTCTGCTCATCCGGATCGAGCAGCAGCGTCACTATCACATCCGACGCCGTTTTGAAAAGCGCGTCGATGATCCGCAGACTCTGTTCGTTCAGCATATCCGGCGCGTCGATGAAAACGGAGGCATTCCCGGCGCGGGAGGTCGGCAGCAAGGCGATCATCGAGTTGATCTGATCCTCGCCGTCGATATAGCGCCCGGCCATGCGTTCCTCGAGACGGCCGTAAACGAGGGCAAAATCCGCAAGCTTTTCCGCAAGCTGTTCGGGGAGACCTTCCGCGGCGGTCAGTTCCGCGGGAGAAAGGGAAAAACGCTTGCAGTTCATGATTATCGCGTCGCATTCCTGCGCGAAGCCGCGCCTGCGGCCAACGCGTTTGAAGACGGCGAGCTCATCCCTCGATTCATCGAGGATGCGTCGTATCAGCATCATTCGCCCCTGCTTGGACAGGTAGGCGCGGCTGTCGCCGGCATCCTCCAGCACGCGTTTTGCGAGGCGAGTGAAGGACAGGACGGATGAAAAAAGCATGCCGCCGCCGAGAAAAACGGAGAGCTCCTTTTCGGTTTCGAAGGTTGCGCGGTCCGGAACGATCAAAAGGCTGCGGCGGCCCGCGCGCTCGTTTTCAGCGATCGCTTCATAAACGGCGCGGGTCTTGCCGCTTCCCGCCCGTCCGATTATGAACCTGACTTTTGCTGCTGCCATTCTGCCTCCGGATTTCTGCGATCAAAGGGGATTCTTTTCTGCCGCGCCTGCCTTGCGGGGGTATTTTGCCGGCGTTTTTTCGGTTTTTTCGATCGAAACGAGGACCCTTTCGCCCCATTCCGTTTCGCGGTGAAGCAGTTTCGCCTTCCCCTTGAGTATGCGAAGAGCGTTTTCCGCCGATGCGAGCTCCGCTTCCGCGCCGGGGCCCTTATACATCACGGAGCAGCCGCCGACCTTCGCGAAGGGCAGCGTCCATTCCGCAAGCACAGGTATCTCTGCAACGGCGCGGGAGAGAACAAAATCGAATTTTTCCCGCAGAGACGGCATTTTTGCGCCGTCCTCGGCGCGGGCATGAACGGTTTTGATGTTGAGGGCGAGCGCGGAAGAAACCTCGTCCAGGAAGTTTACGCGCTTATTCAGCGAATCGAGGAGCGTGATCTCGAGATCCGGCCGCATGACGGCAAGCGGGATCCCGGGGAAACCGGCGCCTGTGCCGACGTCGATGACCTTCGCTCCCTCGGGGATCAGTTCGGAAGCAAGCAGGCTGTCCGCGAAATGCCTCGCGGCGACGCCCTCCGGGTCCGTGATCGCCGTGAGGTTCATAACATTGTTCTTTTCGATCAGCATGACGTAGAAGCGGATCAGCTTTTCGCGCTGCTCTTCCGTCGCGCCGGGAACAAATTTTTGAAGCAGTTCCGGCATTTTTTCCGGTTCGGGTATGATCTGCTTTTTCATTCCGCATCTCCTTTCGCGGAGTTGAGCTCCTTCAGCCGGATCATCAGCACGGCGATATCCGCGGGGGAAACGCCGGAGATACGGCTTGCCTGGCCGAGGTTCATCGGGCGATGTGCGGAAAGCTTCTGGCGCGCTTCGAGGCGCAGTCCGCCGATCGCGTTATAGTCGAGATCATCGGGCAGAACGATGCTTTCCTGGCTTTCGAACCGCCGGATCCGCTCGTTTTCGCGCTCGATATAGCCGCCGTAATGCGCTTCCGTTTCGATCTCAAGCTCCGCATCCGACGAAAGCGGCGGCAGGCTCGGGAAAAGCGCAAGAAGGTCGGTATAGTGAACGCCTTCGCGCTTCAGAAGATTCATCAGCTTCGCTCCTGTCACGAGCGGATTTTCGCCCTTCGCTTCGAGCATCGAATTCAGGCTTTCGCTCGGAGGGACGGTCGCGGAAAGCGCGATTTTTGCTTTTTCCACCTGCTCTTTTTTATCCATAAGGCGGTCGTACCGCGCGCTTGAGATAAGGCCGGTCCGACGCCCGAGCTCCGTGAGGCGCAGGTCGGCGTTGTCCTGACGGAGAACGAGGCGGTATTCCGC
>JAEEYN010000228.1 GCA_016288175.1 Bacillota bacterium
CCTACCGCCAAGTTGGCGCTGATTCTCTGCATCGCTCTGGATAAGAAGTTTGAAGAGCTGTTCTACTTCTGAAATTGGAATGCCCGGTGAATCTCGTCAAAAGACACTTCTTTACTACTATTGAGAAGCAAAAGAAAATCCTCAGCGTTACGAAATGTAACGATGCGGGTTTTCTTGTTGAAATCGCAATCTTTAGCCAACATAAAAGAGAGGCCTCGTACCTCTCTTTTATGTTGGCTTTGTTGTTTCAGAGGGATTTGAAGGGCAAAGCGCAAGGGCAACAGTGTTGCGCTTGCGACGCCCCGGTTTCGAACGGAGCGAAATAAGCCGCGATGTGAGCGGCTTATGAAGACTCATCGTGAGAAACCAAATCCCTCCTTCTCTTTTCACAATGCAGAACCAACTGTTTTGCTGTATACTTAAAGTCTTCAAATTGCCAAACCTTCCGCTTTTTTTCTTTGTTTTATCATGTCGATTATTGACTAATCGCGCCATCGGTGTTATATTTCATTTGTTAAGAAACGGAGCGGGAAGCATATCCGGGAAGATCCGCTCCGCCGGAGAAAAAGTCCGGCAAATCAAGCGCAAGCGCTTATCCAAAGGACAAAAGGAGCAAAACAATGCGCAAAAAGGGACGGTTCGGTGAATGGTTCAACATTCAGCTCGTCAAACATCCGCGAAGAGTCGTTTTGTGGGCGATCTTCCTCTTCAACGTTTTCTTTCTGATCGTCGCCGCGCTGATAATCAGCGGCCTTTCGCTCAAGGGAACCGAGAAGATGGGCTTCTTCGAGGCAGCTTACTACACGATCACGATGATCCTTGACGCGGGCTGCATCTCGTTCGTTGTCCGCGATATCGGAACATCCGGCGTTGCGATCGCGATCGCGTGCATGGCGATAATCCTGATCGGTATGGTCTCCTTCACCGGCGCTGTGATCGGTTACGTTACGAACGTGATCTCCAACTTCATCGATAACGCCAACGCGGGAACGCGGAAGCTCAAGATCTCCGACCACCTCGTTATTCTGAACTGGAACACAAGGGCTTCGGAGATCGTCAATGACCTTCTGTACTGCAATGGCAAGCAAAAGGTCGTCGTGCTCGTTGAGGGGCGCAAGGCCGAGATCCAGAAGGAGATCAACGAGCGCCTGACCGACACGATCACCAAGGAAAACAAAAAGCTGATCGAAAGCTGCTCGAACCTCGGGTTCTTCCGGCGGATAATCAGATATGCCCGCAACTCAATGAAAAACAACGTGACGGTCCTGATCCGCGAGGGCGATGTTTTCTCATCGAAACAGCTTTTCGATATATCCCTCGAGCATGCCCGCTCCGTTATTATCCTCGGCAACGACATCATGAACACGGTCTGCAAATTCGAGACCCGCGAAAAGCTCGATGACGCTTCGAAGGGCAACGCGCTGACTGTCAAAACGCTGATGCAGGTTTCGGACATCACCTCCGCAACATTCTCCGACGACGACCAGAAGATCATCGTTGAGGTTTCGGATGACTGGACATGGAATCTTGTCAACAGAATCATCAATTACAAGATGGGCGGAGGAGACGACGAAACAAAGCGCAGCAAGTGCAATATCGTGCCTGTCCGCGTGGATAAAGTCCTCGGCCAGATCCTTTCGCAGTTCTCGCTCATGCCGGAGCTGAACTATGCTTACAGCGAACTTTTTTCCAACAAGGGAACGACTTTCTACACAAAGCCGATCAAGCCCGAAAACGAAGTTGAGTACATTTCGAAATATCTTGAGAACCATCCCTATTCGATCCCGCTCACGCATATGCAGACCTCCCGCGGAGACCTTTTCTACTATTCCGCGGAGGAAGCGGAGAATATCGACGTTGTGAAGACCGTGCCGCGCTCCGATTACCGCGTCAAGCTGAACAGGAATTACTGGATCGCGAAAAAGAACGTTGTCATCCTCGGCCACAACAGCCACTGCGATTACCTGATGGAGGGCTTTGCATCGTTCGTCGGCGAATGGCAGAAGCCCGACAGCGACGAGCAAATCCTGCAGATCGTCGTGATCGACGAGGAACGCAACCTTGAAAAGAACAATTATTATAAGGATTATCCATTCGTGATCAAAACCGTTGCGGCGAGCATCTACGACAAGGAGCTCATCTGCAATACGATCGAGGAATTCGTTGAGGCGAACGAGGAGGATACGAGCGTTCTGATCCTTTCGGACGATTCCGCGCTCAATGACGAGATCGACGCGAACACCCTCGCGAACCTTGTATACGTACAGGACATCATCGCGAAAAAGAAGAAAGCCGACGCGAACTTCGATCCGGAGAGCATCGACGTCATCGTTGAGATCATCGATCCGAAGCATCAGTACGTCGTGAGCAGCTACAGCGTCGACAACGTTGTTATCAGCAACAGGTACATCAGCAAGATGATCACTCAGCTCGGCGAAAAGGACGATATCTTCGATTTTTATAACGATATCCTGACTTATGACAGGGGCGATCATGAAGGACTTTTCGAAAGCAAGGAGGTCTACGCGAAAAAGGTCTCGACCTTCTTCGAAGAGATCCCCGCGGAATGCACGGAATCGGAGCTCGTGCGCGCGATCTGGTTCGCTTCGATCGATCCTTCACTGCCCGAAAACAAGCGCTATCCGACGATCGCTCTAGGCTATGTCAAGCCCGGCGGAAGGGTAACACTGTTCGGACGCGACCAGACCGAAAAGAAGGTAAGGCTCGAAAAACACGACAAGATCATCGTTTTCACCAACCACTGATCAAAATTCCGGAATAAAAACACCTCCTTTGCGGTGTGCAGGGGAGGTGTTTCTTTGCTGTATGGTGCTGTTCACTCCGGTGATCAGACGATCGAATAGAACGCGGCGATAAGGTCGTCGACATCGGTGCCGCTCATGCCGGTGAAGGTGATGAACGAAGCGTATTTGTCTCGGAATATGAACAGCTGTTTCTGCCGGATATCGATGCCGTAGATCTTGCCGGTGATGGTGATGCAGCTTCTTTCGGAGCCGAGGAAGCGCACTGTCCCGCGTTCGATCGAAAGATCGGTATAGCCGGCCTGCGTCAGCATGTTTTCGAGCATCGGGACATAGATATTGAGGATCTGCTCCTCGGAATAAACGCCGCCGAACGAAAGCCGGAGGTTTTGGACCTGGATATTGATGTTGCGCTGACCATCCTCGCTCGAGGCGAACATCACCGTTGTTGCGGGGTTGTTTTCGAGCAGCTCGGTCACGTCGTCGGAACAAATGTATTTGGCGAGGTTGTACTGCTCGGCGATCTCCTCCTGGGAGAGGTAATGCCAGCCCGGGAGCCTGCAGCCGATGCCGAGGAACCGGTTTTCATAAGCATCGCCGCTGACCGTTCCGAAAAGCTCGTCGCCGGAGATCGCGCCGCCGGGAGCAGACGTTTCTTCGGGAGCCGCTGTCGGCTCGGGCGTGGGTTCGGGCGTAGGGGCGGCGGTTGGAACGGCGGTGGGGTCGTTCTTCGCCGAAGCATCGGCATCCTTGCTGCCTGAACCGCATGCGGCGAGGGCAGTGAGCATAAGAAGCGCAAGCGCTGCGCAAAGGAACCGTTTCATAAAAACCTCCGTAAACTAATTGCCGGTTATTTGTAAAACTCTATCATTTAAGTCCGATAATGTCAAGCTCGTCGTGGTGGGGGAGGTTTTAATTCGACTTACAGTATGTTGAAAAACGTATCAGCGTATGTTATAATACATTCCGGATTTTTTACCGGCAGGAGGAAAATACCAAACATTTCCCCGCCGGGAAGATTTAATCGGAGAAACAATGGAAAACGTAATCGAGATCAAAAACCTTTATAAATCGTTCGGGGAAGTGAAGGCCGTCAACGGACTTTCCTTCCGCGTCAAAAAGGGAGAGCTGTTCGCTTTTCTCGGCGTCAACGGCGCGGGGAAATCAACAACTATCTCCGTAATGTGCGGCCAGCTCGCGAAGGATTCGGGCTCCGTCAGCATCTGCGGGCAGGATCCGGATAAAAACATTGCCGCCATAACCGAAAAAGTCGGCGTTGTGTTCCAGAATTCGGCGCTCGACCCGGTGCTGACGGTGCGGGATAATCTCCGCAGCCGCGCCGCGCTCTACGGCATCGCGGGCAAAGCGTTCGAAAAGCGCCTCCGTGAGCTTTCGGAGCTGCTCGGCTTTTCGGACCTGCTTTCGAGGACGCTCGGAAAGCTTTCCGGCGGCCAGCGCAGGCGAATCGACATCGCCCGCGCGCTGCTGCATAAGCCCGAAATACTGATCCTCGACGAACCGACGACGGGCCTCGATCCGCAGACGCGCCAGCTGCTTTGGAGCGTTGTGAACGAGCAGCGCAAGAAGACCGGGATGACGGTCTTTTTGACGACGCACTATATGGAGGAAGCGGCGGACGCCGATTATATCATCATCCTCGACAACGGCTCCATCGCGGCGGAGGGCACGCCCCTCACGCTCAAAAACAGCTATGTCGGTGACTACATCACTGTTTACGGCGATGTGAAGCTTCCGGATCTCGGCTATCCGACTGAAAAAATCCGCGACGCCGTCCGCATCCAGGTCCCGAATACCGAAGCGGCAACGAAGCTTATTCTTAAATATCCGGAATGCTTCGTCGATTACGAGGTCGTGAAGGGCGGAATGGACGATGTTTTCCTTGCCGTAACTGGCAAAAAGCTTGTGGGAGGTGACGCGAAATGACAACGCTTTTCGAACTCACGCGCCGCAACCTGAAGGTATTCTTCAAGGATAAGGGCAGGTTCATCTCCGCGCTCATCACGCCGATCATCCTGCTTGTGCTGTATGCGACATTCCTCGCAAGGGTCTATAAGGAAAGCTTCCTCTCCGCGATCCCGGAGACCTTTGCCGTCGATGAAAAGATCATCAGCGCGACCGTCGCCGGTCAGCTAATCTCATCGCTGCTCGCGGTCAGCTGCGTTACCATCGCGTTCTGCGCCAACCTTCTGATGATCACCGATAAAGCGGACGGACAGATCCGAGATCTTACGGTTACCCCGGTGAAGCGCGCCGCGCTGGCGGGCTCCTATTTCCTCGCGACGGCTGCGAGCACGCTGATCGTAACGATCTCCGCGCTTGCGTTCTCTCTGCTGTATCTTTCGACGCAGGGCTGGTTCCTTTCCGTCGGCGATGTTGTCTGCCTCGTTTTCGACGTGCTGCTGCTGACGCTGTTTGGCACAGCGCTTTCGAGCTGCATCCATTTCTTCCTTTCTACAAACGGCCAGGCTTCTGCCGCCGGAACGATCGTCAGCACGGGCTACGGCTTCATCTGCGGCGCGTATATGCCGATCGCGAGCTTCAGCCCGGGTCTGCAGAAGGTGCTGAGCTTACTTCCGGGGACCTACGGCACGGCCCTTGTCAAGAACCACATGATGCGCGGCGTTTTCGCGGAGATGAGCCGCGTCGGTTTCCCGGATGAGGCGATCGACGGCATCAAATCCGGCATCGACTGCACCATAAAGTTCTTCGGGAAAACGGTTTCGGTCCCGATGATGTATGTGATCATGACCGCCGCCGTTGTCTTCTTCACGGGGCTGTTCGTGCTGTTGCATGTATTTTTCAAAAGAAAACGCTGATTTTTTGCCCGGCTTCGGCCGGGTTTTTTTGTTCCCGCGCATTGACAAAAAACGACAAATGTATATAGTGAATCATATAAGTATTTCGCAAAAAACGATCCGGTGAGGCTTTTTAAAAAAGCAAAGAAGCGACTGTCACTATCCATACGGTCGGGTCGGATCCCGAGTCGGAGGCTGCCGCCGCTGCGGGACATTTTTTATAATAAAAAACCGCGGGCACAGGCTCGCGGTCCGGTTATTCGGGAAAATCGGCTCACTTTGCGCCGAATTGCTTTGCGTGATCCTTAAAAGCGGTATAGGTCTCCTCACTCAGATAATGCTCCATCTTGCAGGCGTCCTCCGCCGCGGTCTTTTCGCTGATGCCGAGGCCGACAAGGATCGATGTCAGCGTCTGGTGGCGGTCATAGATCCGCTCCGCGATCGCGCTGCCGGACTCGGTCAAAGTGATCGCGCCGTTTGTGTCGATCCGGATATAGCCGTTATCCTCAAGCAGATGCACGGCGCGGCTGACGGATGGCTTCGAATAACCGAGCTCGTCGCATACGTCGATCGCCCGCACGGAAGGCATCCGCTGGGAGAGGATAAGGATCGTTTCGAGATACATTTCACCGGATTCGAGAAGAGCCATAAAGAAGACCGCCTTTCACATTCCTTTTTCGGTATTATAACGCAAAAACGGAGCAAAAGCAAGACGGGCGGCGCCGGGAGCAGGGAAGAGGGGTTTCGCCCGGCAGCGGCGCATTTGTTTTTTTGGGAAAAATATGGTATACTTTTCCCTGGCCCGGACGCGGGCCGCATCCAACGAACGAAAGGCAAACCCAAATGAAACAATTCAGGCTTTGGATATCTGTTATTCTTATCGCCGCGATGTTCCTGCTGAGCGCCTGCTCAAAGGCGCCGGAGAACGGCGAAACGGCCACTGACGCGCCGAAGCAGGACGCGGAGGAGACGGCGCAGCCCGTCCAGAACGGACCCGACGGGACGAAAGCACCTAAAGCGACCGATGCGCCGGCGGATACCGATCTTTCCGAAGGCATGACCTGCTATTCCGACGCATTCGACTTCTATTCCGGGATCCTGACGGCGATCGCGTACACCGCGGGCGAATACATCGGCATCCATAACGAAAGGCTCGGCGGCTCGGCGGACGATCCCGCTTATCTCGACATTGTCTATATGCCGTTCGATTCGATAAACATGGCGATGTTTTCCTATGTCAACGACTCCACAACGGAGGAGGAACTGCAGGAGAACCTTGAGTTTTACGGCTTCCAGGACGTTCACTTCGAGGCCGTCGCTTCGGGCGACTACAGGCTCACCTTCTCCGATGAGCAGGAGGACGGCACGATCCAGCACTACACGAACCTCATGCGCTATTCGAACGGCTCGATGCGCTATGAGATGCTCTGCGACGGCATGACGGTCGAATTCGAGGAGTTCATCTCCATGGGCGACGGTTGGTTCGCGCTGCAGGATATGAAGGAGAGGGCGGTCGTGCTCTATCGGAACGGCGAACTCATCAGCATGTACAACACCGTTCTTCGCAGCGAGTTCGATTTCGATTCCAACGCGCTCACTTCATGGTCGAAGAGCTATGACGCAGGCAGCGATTCGATCTGGGGCAAGCTCGGCCTCGACAGGGCTTGGGTCGATGAAAGAAGCGCAGCCGGAGAGATCTATATGACCTTCGATTTCGCGGACAGCATCCTCACGATCTCCGGATTCAGAATGGTCGGCTATGGCGAGGAAGCGACCTTCGAACCGATGGAAACGATCACGATCAGCAAGTAAAGCTCTGATTTAATAGATTCAACAGACCGTAATCGGGGAAAAACGCCCCTGCTTCAAGCCGAAGCGGGGGCGGATTTATTGTCGGAGAATGGAAAATCGGCTCTTTGCAAGGGACACGGGACCATCATGATCGCTCTCCCTAAAAAAAGCACCCCGCGCGAACGGAGTGCTTTGCCAATTACAGGTCGTAATACTGTTCGAATTCCGCGGGATGCGGGATCTTGTTGATGCGGGCAGCTTCCTTGCGCTTGCGGTCGATCCAGATCTTGATCAGCCTCTCCGGGAATACGCCGCCGCGGGTGAGGTACTCATGATCGGCCTCGAGAGCGTCCAGCGCCTCGTCGAGGGTGGTGGGCAGGCTGTCGATCTTCTTCTTTTCCTCCTCGGGAAGATCGAAGAGGTTGAAGTCATAGGGACCCCAGCCGCATACGGAAGGATCGATCTCATTCATAACGCCGTCG
>JAEEYN010000229.1 GCA_016288175.1 Bacillota bacterium
CAACCGCGCCGTGAGCAAATGGGAGCGCGGCGACACTCTGCCGGACGCGCAGCAGTTCATCTGCCTCTGCCGCATCCTCGGCGTGACGGACGTCCAGTTCGCCTTCCGCGGGACGCCTTCCGCGGCGGATCCGCTGCTCGGGCTCAACAAGCTCGGCCGCGAGCGTGCGAACGAATACATCGGCATGCTCGGCGACAATCCCTATTTCTCCCTCCGCGCAAGGCAAAAAAAGGCCGTGCGCCAGCTCCCGCTTTATGATCTTCCCGCCTCCGCAGGTACGGGCGTTTTTCTGGACGGGGATTCCTATACCCTTATCGACGCGGACGAAAACGTCCCGGAGAGCGCGACGCTCGCCGTGCGCATCAGCGGCGATTCGATGACGCCCCTTTTCGCGGACGGGCAGACGGTTTTCGTCCGTCAGCAGCAGGAGCTTGAGAGCGGCGACATCGGCGTTTTCGTGCTGAACGGCGAAGCCTACTGCAAGAAGTTCGATTCGGAGAACGGCCGCCTCGTCTCGCTCAACCCGAAGTATCCGCCGATTCCTCTGGACGATTATTCCGACCTGCGCGTCGTCGGCAAGGTTGTCGGGTAAATTCGCCTTCGGTGAGCTTTAAAGCTGCCGCAACAAAAATATATTTCTTTTTCGGGCGTTCGTTTTTCCAAGTTCGGACATTTATACTGTGAAGGTCGGCGCGGCAGCGCCGGCCCTGCCCTCTGTGAAAGGAGCCTCCAATGAAAAAGGTCCTCGCTTTTTTGCTCGTCCTGCTCCTCCCCTGCCTTTTCCTTTGCGCCTGCGGGAAAAAGGCCGCCGATCCCGCGCAGGAGGGAGGGAACGAGAATACCGACGTTTATGCCTACGATCCCGCAACGGATATGGACAACCGCTTTGCTTCGCTGCGCAGCGGCATTGCGGAAACGGAGGACGTCATCTACTGGGCGCCGAACGACGGTAATATGCTGATGTATTACGACAAGGCTTCGGGCGAATTCGCGCCGCTCTGCGGCAAGCCGGAATGCGAGCATTTTCTGAACGGAAATATGTTGGAGCCGGTCAAAAGCTGCAATGCGTACGTCAACGCGGAGAACGGCGCGCTGTGGTACATGGGCGACAAGCTCTACTACGCTGCATACGAAAACGACCCCGCGCACAACGCCTTTTCTGCGCTTTACCGCATGGATCCGGACGGCACGAACAAGGAAAAGCTGATGCCGATCTCGGTCCCGGAGAACTGCGCGCTGCAAAACTATCAGCTCCACAGGGGCCGGCTTTACAGCTACTGCTATTGCAAAGAGGTAAACGACGCGGAGATCAACTGCTCCCTCCGCATCTATTCCACGCCGATCGACAAGGGCGAATGCGACTATACGCTCGTCTACGAGCGCACGACGTATTCCCTTTCCTGGTGCCGCATGCGCTTCGTCGGGCCGTATATGTACGCCTTCGTCTGCTATCACGACGACGAGCTGAACGAGAGCTGTGCGGATATCTACCGCTGGAATGCGGACACCGGCGAGGGCGAATCGCTCTACGACGGACCCGGTCTCGGCGGCGGCAACGCATTTTGGGTGGATGAAAACGGAGAGGTATATTCGCAGATGTATACGGACGGTGATTCGTCAAAGTTCGGGCGTATCGTGAACGGAGAGCTTGAGGCCGTCATGGATTTTTCCGATCCGACGGGTGATTTTTACGTCAGCAGGATCGGAAACGGCGTCGTTATCGCCCTAAGGAACGATACGGAAACGAGCTGGCCCGCTGATCCGGAGCATTACGATATCTGGTTGCGGGATTTTGACGGCAAAACGCTCTATAAGGGCAAGCTGCCCATGGCGTGGCTCGCACAGATGCAGAAGGGCGGAACCTTCTGGAGCATCGACGCGCTGACCGGAGACGAAAACGCGATCATAGCGGAATACTCCGTGCGCTGGCGCAACGCCACTCATCAGAACGAGCCGCTGGGCGGCTGTCTCGTGCGCTATGAGATTACGGAGAACGGCCTTGTCGAGACCGTGCTCGGCACTTACTACGAAAAGATCGTCAATAACGGACTGCTGTAAAGTCCGGAAACCGGCCTGAGCCGCGGCATGAAAGGAGCACAAATGAAACGAACGGCTGCATTGATCCTCGCGATCCTCTTCCTTCTCCCCTGCCTCTGCTGCGGGAAGGCGCCCGCCGGCGGGCAGGAGCAGGATCAATCGGCGGAGCTCACAACACCGAAGCCGTACGAGCCGGGCATGACCTATCATGAGGTTTTTAATCCGGACACGGATTACGATAACCGTTTCGGGCGAGGTTATCCCGGCTTTGCGGAAACGGAAGACGCCTATTACGTCATATTCAGCGGCCATACCGATGAAACCGGGTTTTCATCGGGTAATTATCTTTACTTCTCCGATAAAGCGACCGGCGAATACGGCCTGCTCTGCGGGAAGCCTGAATGCACTCATAATGACAGCTCCTGCAATGCGCGGATCATGGGCCGCGCCGGAACTCTGAGCTGCGCCGGAGGAAGGCTGTTTTATATCGTTGAAAGCGATGCGAAAAACCGCCCTGCGGGGATCGGCAGTGCAAGCTGTTTCAGCATCGCACTTGACGGCACCGACCGCCGGCGCGAATTCGAAATGCCCTGCGAATGGGAGAACACCCCTCAATTCTTTTATTGCCACCGCGGGAAATTCTACGGATGCGGTTTTTCGAATATCATCACCGACGGCGAGGTCGGCTTCCATCTGAGCGTAACAGCCTGGGATCCGGAGACCGACGGATATACGGTGATCTGCAGCAGGGACGACTGCGCGCCTTCATATTGCCCGAAGACGTTCTTTTTCGGGAAATATCTGTATTTTTGCTTCGATTCCCGAACCGGCTTCGAGATGTTCGCCGGCAAAAAGACGACGCTCGAGGTCTGGCGCTGGGATACGGAAGCGGAGGTGCTCGAGCCCGTCTATATCGCCGAGCCCGGAACGAGCTCCGGCTCCGTGTTCAATCTTTGGGTCGAATCCGAGGACCGGGTCTATGCCGCGCCGAATATTCCCGATCCGGACGGACCTTATGCCGTCTTTATGATCGGCGGAGGCGAGCTCTCCGAGGCCTGCCGTTTCGAGGGGAGCGGCGGCGGCATAAGCATTTTGGACGGCGTTTTTCAGCGCCACTATATCCATAACGAAGAGCAGACCCTCGAGGTCGAGCTCATTGACTTCGACGGCAGCCCGATCTATTGGGGCCGGCTCGACATGAGCTTTATCGGAGAAGCCGTCCCCGGCGCCGTGTTCACCTCCTTCCACACTGCCTTCGGCGGCAGGGATGCGGTCTATTATGCGCTCACAGCCGATACGGAAGACGGGACAGAATTCGAATTCATCGTCAAATACGAATTCGGAGGGCCCGGTGAGGAACCGGTCCGCACGCTGATCTGCGTCGACTCGTACGATCTTTAAAACGGGTTCCGATCACCGGAATCGCAAAAAGGACTGCCAAAGCAGTCCTTTTCCTATTTGTTACCGCAAAAGGTTGGTAGTGACGGATTTTCGTCGTGAGGGCGTTTACAACCGAACAGAAAATCCGAACGTGACCTTTTGCGGAAAGGAGGAGCAGCGGAGCGAGTGA
>JAEEYN010000035.1 GCA_016288175.1 Bacillota bacterium
CGAAACAAAGAAAACAGGAGTGCTGCTTTTCGGCCGCACTCCTGCTTTGCATACGCTTGTCAAGGCTGCCGCGCTTCCGAAAAGGATATGGAAGCGGCCCATTCGTCGACCTTCGGAGCGAGCTTTTGCGTGTCTTTATCCGCGAATGCGAACTGAACGAGCCAGAACGCGTCGGCGACCTTATAGCAATAGGCACGGTAACGGTAGGTTTCGCCGTTTTGGGAATTCGTCCGGACGTACTCAAAGCCGGGTACGCCGTCATAATCCTTGATCTCGGCGTTTGTAAGGCCGTTTGAGGTGACGGTGAGATCCCTGTATTCCTCGACCGTGAGCTTTTCGGCGCCCTCTGCCAGGCTGAAAGGCTCCTTCAGCGCAAAAACGGCAGCGTCATTGGACTCGTAAACGGCGGTAAAGCCCGCTTCGGTCGTTTCGCGGAATGCGCGAGTCAGCGTTATGTCCATCCCTTTCGAGGAGAAATGCCTGGTCGAATCGGAGCAGCTCTTCGTTATCGCGGAGCCGGCAAGGAACCCGATGGCGACGCCGAGGACGGCCGCGAGCAGCATAACGACCCTGCCGCGCTTCTCGGTCCTCTTCCGGTTCTCGGCGGCCTCAGGGCTTTCGTTATTGTCGAAACGAAAGGCGTTCCCGGCTAAATCGAACCTGTTTCTGCCGGTGAGGGTGATATTTTCAGAGCCCTCGGGGAGCTGATAGAAATCGCTGCAGTAGCTGCGGCTCAGCTTGCCGGCGATCACGAATACCTTTGCTGCTCCGTCGCCGATGCGGAAGGTTTCCTCGGCGCCGTTCTTCAGCACGCCGAGCTTCCTGCAGGGCGTGCCGCTGATCGTCAGCTCGTTCGCCGCGGGATCCTCGATATAGACCTTCATCTTTGAAAGCGAGCCCGCGTAACGCTTTTCGCGTTTGACAGTCAGATATCTCATTTGCAAATTCCTCCAACGTGAATGCCCCGGAGTTCGGATTCCGAGGCTTTGCAATGATTATATCATTCAGCCGTGCGGCGTGCAAGACCGCCGGGGGCTCTATGCATGCTTCGGTTTATATTGACATTTCGCGGCTTAATGATAGAATAGCCTTAACATAACCGAACGGAGGGACCGCCATGAAGACCGAAAAGCTTTCGAAGATCCTTGCCTGCGCGCTTGCGCTTGCTCTTGCGCTCGCGCCGCTTTCCGCTTCCGCAGACCGGTTGCGCCAAAACGGGAACGTCTGGGACGGCAGTATCGCCGGTTCGTTTGCAGGAGGGTCGGGGACGGAGGCCGATCCGTTCCTGATTTCCGATGGCAGCGAGCTTGCGCTGCTTGCCGAAACAGTCAACGGCGGGGACGAATGCGAGGGCTTTTGCTTCGCGCTGACGGAGGATATCGTTCTGAACGATACGGCGGATTTCGAAAACTGGAGCGAGAATTACCGGCCGGAGAACTTCTGGCACCCGATCGGCGGGAGCGCATACAGCTTCCGCGGCAGCTTCGACGGCAGGGGCCACACCGTCTCCGGAATGTTTGCCTGCGCGACGAACGGCACGAAGCTCGGCCTCTTCGGAAGCGCGGAAAACACTGTGATACGGGATCTTTCCGTGATCCGCTCCTGCGTTCTCGGCAATTCGGACGCCGTCGGAGGCATCATCGGCGCGGCGGAAGGGGTGTATATCATCGGCTGCGGGTTCGAAGGCACCGTCTGCGGAACGCGCAGCGTCGGCGGGATCTGCGGAAGCGCGGGTTGCTGCTATATTACGGACTGTTCCGCGCAGGTCAATATCAGCGCATTCCAATACGCCGGCGGGATCGTCGGCATAGCGGGGGTGACTGCGCTTTCCGGCTGCGAAGCGTCGGGCACGATCGATGCGAACGACCGCGTCGGCGGCATGATAGGCTATGCCCTCGTCGGCTGCTCCGCTGTGAACTGCCTGAACGGCGCGGCGATCGACTGCGGCGAATATGCGGGCGGCATCGCCGGGCTAGGCCATAACACGGAAGTTTCATACTGCGAAAACCTTGCCGATATAACCGCAGAACGCTATACGGGCGGCATATTCGGCTTATGCTGCGGGTCAAGCGCGGATCACTGCGCGAACCGCGGCGATATTTCGGGTGAATACTATATCGGCGGCATGATAGGCTGGGCGGACGACGGCGCGGATTTCGGTCAGACAGGCGCATACGATACCGTGAACTGCTGCTCGAACAGCGGCAGAGTGTGCGGCGAATGGGGCGTCGGCGGCATCGCGGGAGACGCGCATTTTCTGATGGTCACCGACAGCTTCAACACCGGCCTGATCACCGCGGAGCAGTATGCCGGCGGGCTGATCGGCTATGCGAAGGATACCTCCGTAAGCCGCTGCTACAGCGTCGGGATCGTTCGCGCGGAGCACGCCGGCGCGCTTTTCGGAAGGAACACCGCGGAAAACGTGACCGCTGAGAACGTCTATTACCTCGACAGAGCCTGCGCGGGAGGCGACGCCTTCGGAACGGGGGAGAGGGACGGCCTGTTCTGCTCGGAGGAGGGCTACGAGGGCTTTGACTTCGGCGGCGTCTGGTTCATCGATCCCGAAACATATTATCCCTACGCGCAGATCATCGGCATGCAGGACGGTCCGGCGCTGCCCGAATCGTCGGGCGATATCAACGGCGACGGTATCGCGACGGTTTCGGACGCGGTCGCCGCTCTGCGTGCGGCAATGGGCATCATGGCCCTTTCACCGGAAGAGATCCTGCGCGGGGATACGGATCTCGACGGGCGGATCACTGTGGCAGACGCGGTCGCTGCGCTCCGGGCGGCGATGGGGAACGCATAAAAGATCCCGAGCTCCAATCAGGACCCCGCCTCAAAATATATTCCACAAAACATTAGGGATTAGCCGTTTTTAATTGACTAATAGATAGATAGAACAATGCAGTAATATTGGGTTACGCCGGTGTTGTTTATAAGGAGGGAAAAAGACATTTTAAAGCGCTTTACATTATGATGTCTCTTGTTGCACTAATTTCAAGGATAGCGTCTCCGTTTTCATTTGTAAGAGCAATATCGTAAAGTGGTTTTTTATTGGTATAAAAGAAGAATTATTGTGATGCATATGCATATTATTACGGTGAACATGTGGGATCGTTTATTGACTGCGGACCGTCTCAGCATAAAGTATACTGCACAAAATGCAATACTCTTGTTTACCAGCCTCATCAGCTCAATGCATCCGGAACAAAATGCATCAAGTGCGGGAGAACCGGCACATTCACAAATGGAGTGGAAGGAAGCGAGTAAATAACAGCGACAGGAGGCGATATAAATGAAAAGAACAATAAAAATCACATTATTTCTGCTTATAGCGATAATAATGCTTGGAGCAGGAGCGGAAATACTTCCTTCGTTTGCGCAGGTCAGAAAGATCGATGACTGGACGCATGATATTCTTCCCGATTATTATCCGGAAGAGCTTTGGTCGACCGAAGAGGGCAGAGAACGCATAGAGTTGCGGCAGGAAAACGCCGTACATGCAAGATGGGCCGTTCGAAGCGCGATGGAGAAGCTCGAAGGCGCGGACTGGGAAGAGCGACCGGACTATTATGTCGATGATTACATAAAGTATGTTGAAGATGCGGATGAAGACGTTCTTGTTGTTGTGACCTGCGCAATCCCTCCGGAAAAACTCGATTATTATAAAGAACAGGCAGGAGCGTATGCAGGTTATGTCGAATTCAGGAATATCGGGCATACTTATGAGCAGCTGTGGAACCGTGCGGACGGTATTGCCGGGTCTCTGAGAAGCGGCGGAATAGTATTGGCAGGGTGGTCGGTATATCCGTCTTTGGACGCTGTCTTTATCGCTGTCGCTCCGGATCAGGTCGACATTGCGAAGGAATTGATCGAGGAAATGGACCGCACGCTGTATTCGGGCGATAACATAGACGTTTATCTGACGGGCGGAGTAAGCGAGCTGCGCACCTCCACCGAGGAGCCGACGGACGCGCAGCATGGTCACGAAGCTGCCGATGCGGCGAAGATAAAGCTCTTCCGGCCATCGGAGATCCCATATTTTTATATCCCGGAGGAGTACTGGAAAACCGAGGAGGGGCTGGCAAGGAAAGCAGCCCGGCAGGAGAAGGCGATCCGGGCCCAAAGCATTATCAGGGAGGCCCTTGCGGAAAAGGAAAACACGGATTGGGAATCACGCCCGGATTACTTTGTCGGCGATTATATCGAATACGTGCGGGACGGGGAAGAGGACGTTCTCGTCATAGTGACATATCATATTTCGGATGAGACGCTCGAATACTACCGGCAGCGGCTCGGTGAATCGGCGGCACACGTCCGGTTCAAGCCGATCGGACACAGCATGGCGCAGCTTCAAGCTCGCTCGGACGCGCTGAAGAGAATCATCGACGAACGGTTCGTCGACGACAACTCACTTATGATTGGGGCGATATGCGAACCGCTGATTTGCTTTGACGCCGTTTACATCGGATATCCGCAGGAATTGATAGGAAGATTGAAAGATTTCACTGAGGAGCTGATCAAAACCGAGTTTACGGATGATCCGATCGATATTTACATGCCTTTTATTGAAGAAGACGATACCATGGAGCAGAGCGCGGAGGTGACGGCAGGACCGACCTCCAAACCTGCGGGAGAAAACAATTCGCCGTTTCCGACGGCTGCGATCATCGCGGGAGCCTCTGCCGCCGCCGCAGCGGCGGCGATCATCCGCAAAAGGAGAAGCTGACGGAAAGCAGCCGAGATAACCTGCAATGAGCGGGAATCAAAATCTTCGTCATGAGTTTCGCTGAATTCAATGCAGTCGATACACAGTTGTTTATCACGATAAAGGGAATAGAACAGTGAATATTTTCTAAGATTGACAAGGGGTTAACAGTATAATACAATAAATTATGAATTAAAGTACGATAAATGGGTGGGATTTACTTTTAACTGACATTTCGGGAAAAAACTGTACAGTATATTATTAAGGGAGGAATACTGATATGAAAAAGCAGGTTCTAAAAAGAATCTCTGAATTTATAGCAGCGCTGACGGCCCTTCTGCTTCTC
>JAEEYN010000230.1 GCA_016288175.1 Bacillota bacterium
GACGGGGACGGAAACGTCTACTTCATGGCCGAGGATGACGAGCATCTGACCGTGTACCGCGTGGGAACGGAGATAAGGGCGTACGAACTTGCGTTCGATTCCTGCGCCGAGCTCGCCTTAAGTCTCCGCTGGGGAAACGGCGAGACCGATGTATTCATCGAGAAGCCGACAGGGGACTACGAGGACGAAGACTGGGTCATCCCGCAGCACTTCAACATCATCGACGGGAAGGTTTACGTTCTTGACAGATACAGTTACTACGGAAACAGCATCCTTGAGTGCGATCCCGAAACCGGGGCGGTGACGAGGCTCAGCCCTGATATCGGCGATTATAGCTTCTTTAACAGCGAGTTCGCGGTGCTGGACGGCAAGGTCATCTTCATTCGGTATATGTTCGATCTTGAGACCGGCGAGCGGACGGAGCTTCAGCGCATACCGGGTTTGGATCTTATGTGCCACGGCATCCTGAACATGAGCGTGAAGGACGGCAGATGCTACGCCTACATGGCTGCCGATTACAATGAAGAAACGCTCCTGATCTCCGGCACCCACGCGTTCGACGAGTACATGCTCGATATGGAGAACCGCATGTGGGTGCTGCAGCAAAGGATCGAGATGCCCGAAAACGTGCCTCATGCCGATCCCAAGCTTGGAAAAGGCGAGCAGTTTTTCAGCTATGATCGTTACATGGGCATGGATGACGCGGGCAATCACTACGTTGACAGCACAGAATGTATCGTCCTTCCGCCGGAGGAGGGAAGGATCCGCGTAAACACTTGGCACAGGATAATCAAGCTCGCTCCCGACGGGACGCCTATATCCTACGTCGAGGTTAGATTCCCGGAGAACTATATCCACATGGGAATTGATACGAACTACCTGATCTTCAAGGTGGACGGCGACGGAACGGTCTGGTACATGTGTGAGACCGAGGACGAATTCCTGATCTATAAAATCGTTCTTTAAGCGAAGGACCGTTCCGGGGACGGAACCGAAAAGCGGTGCAGCCCGATTTGGACTGCACCGCTTTTTATGTTTGCCTGCCCGGGAAGCGTCTCGGGCGATTTTCAGTCATTTCCGATTAAAACTCATCGATCAGGCCCATCGCGAAGCGGAGGATGCTGATCGCGTCGGTAACTTCGACGCTGCCGTTTTCGTTGACGTCCGCGGCGAGCTGCTGCGTTTCGTCAAGCTCGGTAATGTTCATCGCCGAACGCAGCGCAAGGATCGCGTCGCCGACTTCAACGGTGCCGTTGCCGTTGACGTCGCCGAGGGTATATGCCGGCGGAACGACGGGCTCATTCTCCGGAACGATGTACAGGCCGGTGAGCTCCATGCCCTCCGGACCGATCTGGCCTATAAATTCGATCTCCGCGGTCTCGGGATCGACGGTATAAAGACCGTTGTTGAAATTGCTCTCGAGGTGCGCCCAGTAGATGACGCCGGTCTCGACGTCGCAGGTCATGGACTGCGCATAGTAGCAGGGCTTGCCGGTCGCGCCGACTTCGGTCAGAGCGCCGGTGGCCGGGTCGATGCGAACAAGCCTTGCGTTCACGGCGGACATCGTCAGCGCGTAGAACACACCATTGCCGTCGATCGCAAAAGTGTAGATTCCGAGATAGCTGCCGAGCTGGACATTCACAACTGTGGTCAGTTCGCCGGTCTCGAGGTTTACGCTGGCGATATAGGGATGATCCTCGTCGCAGAGGGCGTACATATTGCCGTCCGCGTAATTGAAGGCCATGCCGTAGACAAAAACTCCGTTCGAGGTGCCGCCGGGATAGCTTACAATATGGTCCTTGGCGTCGAAAGTATAGAAGCCGTCCTGCAGCGCTCCGGAAGCGTCGTAGCCGTAAACATAGCCGTAAACGCTGCCGTCATAATACGCTGCCGCGTAGGTCGTGAGGCCGAAAGCGTAGCTTTCCACGTTTGCGGGATCATCCGATTCAAAACCTACCCAATGCGAATCCATGTCGTTGGAAAAATCGGCAACGGCGTAGCCTTCGAGATGAACGCCTCCGTCACGGACGGGAGTTTTTTCTTCGGGGATAAGGGTCTCCGCGGAGGAAACGGCAGCAACTGTCAGCAGCAGCGCCGCGAGGAGGATGGAGAGAAATTTTTTCATTGAGGTTCACCTTTCCTTTGTTTTGAGCCCTTTACAAACGAGGGCGGAAGCGGAGCGGGCCGAAGCACAGCGGGCCTTCAACGGGCTACGGTTTTCGAAAACGCGTCCGCGTAAAAGGAATTTTACCATAATATCGTTTTTTATGCAATACCCGATGCGGCGAATTTTGTCTTCCGTACTGCGGTTTTCGCTGCATGAAAACGCTCCCGGCCCTTTCGGGTCGGGAGCGCTTTTTCAGGGCTTTTCAGCCCTCAGTCTGTTGATTAGTCTTCCTTCTTCCTGAACAGGATTACGCCTGCGCCTGCAACGATCGCTGCAATACCGAGGCCGACGAGAGCAATGGTGCCGGTCGGCGGGGTGGGCGGAGTGGTCGGGGGTTCAGTGACCGGAGGCTCCTCGGTGGGCGGCTCGGTGGTCGGAGGCTCCTCAGTCGGAGGCTCGGTGGTCGGAGGCTCGGTCGGAGGCTCGGTGGTCGGAGGCTCGGTAGTCGGAGGCTCGGTGGTCGGAGGCTCGGTGGTCGGGGGCTCCGTGGTCGGAGGTACTACCTCAACGATCTCGACCTGGTCTTCGACGGTCTCGTAGGGGATATCCATGCCCTCTTCCGCGTCAACCGGGAAGTAACGGAACTCGGTCACTTCGGGTACGAAGTCGTAAATGCCGACTGCCGCGTCTTCCTTCGCCTTGAAGGTCATGTTGAGAAGGATGCCATCGCCGCTGAAGCCTTCCTCTGCCTGCATCGCGCCGAGGCGGATGGAGCCGGGGATGGTCTCATAGTCGACAACAACGATGCAGTCTGCGAGGATCTCGCCGCTCTCGATGTTTACGAGCTCGAAGTTATCGGCGTCGTAGTTGACCATCATGTTGAGGCCGTGAGCCGCAATGTAGTCGCCGCTGATGGTGAGCTGAGCGTTGAACTCTTCACCCTTCTCGACCTGGACGAAACGTCCGGTGGTGACGGTGAAGGTCGCGCTGCCGAGTTCACCGGTGCCGACGATCTCGGTGGTGTCGTCTACGAGCTCATAGGGGATGTCAACGCCTTCTTCGGCATCGAGCGGGAAGTAGCGGAGTTCATCAACGGTCTGAGTGAAATCATACAGGCCGGGAACCGCGTCTTCCTTCGCCTTGAAGGTGACGGTGATCAGAGTGCCTTCCGCAGTCACGCCTTCATCGGGCATGATGTAACCGAGGTGGATGACGCCTTCCTCGGTCTCGTAGTCAACGATGTACGCACCGTTGAGGTTGGATACCTGATAGAGGACGTCGCTGTCGGTATCGACGGAAACGATCTCGAATACGCTGCTGTCGTAAGCGAGCTTATAGTTCATGCCGTGTGCTTCGTACTCGCCTGCGACGGATACGACAACGTCAAACTCTTCGCCCTGCTCGACCTGGTCGGGAGAATCGACCGTGAAGGTGACAGTGCCGGGTTCGGGCGGCTGGGGCTCGCCTTCGATCTCGACTTCGCCGTGTACAACGTCGAACGGGATATCGGTCGGTTCACCGTCAATGGGGAAGTTGCGGAATTCGGTAACAACCGGAACCAGGAAGTAGGAGCCTTCCGCCGCATCGTCCTTAACGGTGAGGTCAATGTTGATGAGCTCGCCGTCCGTATCGAAGGGCTCGTTCGGCATGATCACGCCAACGCGGATGGAGCCGGGAACGGTGGTGTAGTCGACGATTACGACGCCGCCGTTTGCGGTTGCCTGCTCAAGGACACTGCTCATGGTAGCGTTGGTGACTTCGAAAACAGCGGAATCATAGTTGAGCTCAAGGTTCAGGATATGCGCTTCAAACTCGCCCGAAACCAGAACGGATGCGGTGATCTCTTCGCCGGGAGCAGCAGTCTGGTAATCGGGATTGACGTAGAATTCAGCGACCTCTTCTTCGGGCTGGACATAGAAGTCGATGGTGTAAACTGCAACGGTGGTGTCGTTGAGCTTGCTGATGTAGGTGACGTATTCGCCGGAACCGTTGATGGTGGCCATAAGCTCCGTAACGGTGGGTTCATCATTATACGGAGATTCATCGAACTTGTAGCCGTCTTCTGCAACGAGCAGGATGCCCATGTAGTAAGCCAGCGTGGGATCATTGAACAGATCGCCGTCGACCATTGTAACGGAGTTCTCGCCATCCCAGGTGCTCCATACGGTGTCTTCAATGGAGTAGTGCGCGTCCTCGGGAACGGTCACACCGTAGAACGGAGCTTCGTTCCAGGCGGGAACGACGAAATCGTTGATCTCAATGGTGTCGATCACGATGGGCTCCGGCGGGAGCTCGTCGGTGATCTCAACGTTATCAACTGCAAAGAAGTCGCCCGTCGGGTTGACGGAGCTGTCCTTCGCGTACTGCCAAAGGAGCTCATACTCGCCGGCTTCTTCGAACTGATAGCCGTAGGCCTGCCAATCGTTCTGGAGAGCGCCGACCTTCATAACGAGCTCGCCGTTGACGTAGAATTCGCACTTATCCCAAACGGAGACGCCGACCTCGCCGCCGGTGCCTTCGCCCCAAGCCATGAACTCGAAGACGATGCAGTCGCCCGCTTCAACGTTGACGATGGTGGTAAGGACGGAGGTGCTGGAAGCAACGCCTTCGTTGCTGCTCTTGGCGTACATGCGGTCCTCATCCTCGACGACGATCCAGGGATAGGTCTCGCCGGTCTCGAAGTGGAGCTCGCCGCCCTCAACGTTCAGCGCCTCATCGAGGTCGCCTGCCGGAGGCTCGGTGCCGGGATCCTCGACGGTGAAGTCGATGGTGTAGGCCCAGTAATAGCCAAACGATTCGCTCAAGCCCTTGGTCTCGACGATGGTTGCATCGCCGTTGATAAGAACGGTCACCTCGTCTGCGAAGACGTAGCCCTCTTCGGGGATGATCTCGAAATACTGATAGTAGACGTAGTCTTCGTTATTAAAGGTATCGGTCGGATTCATGACGTCGCCGTCGTAAAGAGCGTCGCTCCACCAGTTCCAGTCGGTGTAATCGAGGGAATAGTGAGCGTCCGCGGGAACGGTGACGTTATAGAACGGGTTCTCGCCCCATACGGGCTCAACGAAATCGTTGATCTCGATGGTGTCGATGATCTGCGGTTCGGGCGGAGGAGTTTCGCCGGGATTCGGGATCGTGATGTAGTCCAGCATCGCGGAGTACTGATCCTCGCAGTCATAATGACGGAAAGCGACCTGGATCTGCTGACCCGCGTAAGCGGAAAGATCAACGGTGTACTCGACGGGAGTTACGTCCTCGGGAAGCATCATGCCCCAGAGTTCTTCGCTCCAGCCTTCATCGCCGACTACGGAGACGTAAACGCCGACATACTCCTCGTTGAAGGAAGAGCTGCGCGGATTGAGCCAGAAGCTGATCGAGGTGCCGCCGGTGAATTCGGGGGTAACGAGCCAGTTATCCGGGGTCAGCGCGCCGACGCCGCTCATATAAGAGTCGGACTTCATGCAGCCGTTGCCTTCGTAATGATATTCATACGGGCTTGCATTCTCGACCCAATACCAGTTGTAGCTATCGCCATCGCTGTCGATGGTTTCGAAGCCCTGATCCCAGGGATCGGTCTCAAAGTCCCAGATGATGCCGTCGAAGGGCTCTTCGGTCGGGGGCTCGGTGGTCGGGGGCTCGGTGGTCGGAGGCTCGCTGCTGGGCTCCTCGGTCGGAGGAACGAGGCCTTCGACGATCTCCACGTTGTCAACGCAGGCATAGTCGCCGGTGCCGTTGACAGAGCTGTCCTTCTTGTAGCGCAGCTCGATGGTGTGCTCGCCCGCGGTGAGGTCGTAAGTGAAGGTCTCCCACTCGCTGTGGTTCGCGCCCCACTTCTGGGCCAGTGCGTCGTCAACATACAGACGGAGGCCGTCCCAGTCGTTCGTGTCGCTGCCTTCGCCCATGCTGATGAAGTCGAAGCTGAGCGCTTCGCCGTCAGTCGCGGTATAGGTGAAGGTGATCTTGGAGACGGAGCTCGCAATGCCGATGTTTGTGCTCTTTGCATAGAGCCTGCCATCCTCTTCGATGATCTCCCAGGGGTAGGTTGCATCATTCTCGAAGTGGAGTTCGCCGCCCTCAACGTTCAGCGCCTCGTCAAGAGTATGCTCCGGCGGAGGCTCGGGAACATTGAGCTCGATCGCGCCGTCCACTGTGGTGAACGGAACGGGGGTCTCATTGCCGCCGACGGGAACTTCGTTGAACTCGGTAACTACGACGGTGAGCGGGATGTTCTCGGTCGCGTTCTCGCTGACGGTGAAATTCATCGTGAACAGCTCGCCGCCCGCGGTCAAGCCGGTTGTCGCATAGAGCAGACCGAGCTTGACCTTGCCGGGTTCGGAAGTCGTGTCGAGGAGTTTCATCGTTGCGCCTGAAATAGCGCTGCCTTCGGTAGCACTGTTCAGCGTCAGCAGTTCTGTATCATACTCGACATACATGTTCAAAGTATGGGCCGTGAAATTCGAACCTTCGAGAGTGACGGGAACGCTGACCGTGTCGCCGGGAGTAACGTCAGTCACTGTCGCACAGGTGAAAACCACTTCGCCCTCTGCCTGGACGGGAATGGATACCAGTGAAAGTACCATCATTACCGACAGCAGTGCCGCAAAGAATTTTTTCATGTTTTTCTCCTTCCATTATACTACTAAGCCAAAAGTTCCGCTTCGCGGAAACCGCAGCTCGAATTCTTCCGGAAGGGGGGATACCCTCCCAGTCTGTTATATTATATCAAGTCTAATTTAGGATTGCAACAGTTTTTTGATTTCAATATGCCGATTTTTTGCCTTTTTTCGGCAGAAACGCATTCTCGCCCGACCGGGCAGCCGCAAAAAATACAAAAAATAAGCTTTGCCTCCGGGCAAAGCCATAATAATTACTCATTTTTCATTTTTCGGCCTTCAGCCCCTCTTGATACTCCGCCAGCCGGTATTCATCCCAAACCTCGAGCCCTCTTTCGCCGCAGAGCGATTCGATATGGTGGGTGAACTCATGGCGGATGATCCCGCGGAGCTCCTTTTTGAGTTCCGCCTCCGGAAGATGCCCGTAGGTGCGGAGGATGGAACCGCCGTAGAGCATGATGCTGCGGCCGAGATTGCGGTCGTTTCTGTATTCGCCGAGGATAAGAAGGGGCTTTTTCGGATCGGATCTCGGGTGGACCTTCATTCCGTCCGTCAGCGCGATTCCTCCGTCGAGCTTTTCGAAGAACTCAAGCGGCAGCTCCTCCGCGACCTCGTCCGAAAGGCGCTGAAGCAGCTGCATGCGGCTCTCGCGGCGGGCGCGGCGTTCGGGCGCCGCCTTCTTTGCCGCGGCTTTTCTTTCCTCCGGCGTGCGGAGCTTCGCGCGGTCGCGCCGCATTTCGGCGTTCTCCTGCCGCCTTGCGCGGGCGTCTCCGTTGAGGATCGCCTCCTGCATTGCGCGCACAGCCTCCGGCATGCGGTATTCGACGGTTCCGACGGCCGGCGCGGCGGGCTGCTGTTCCCCGCTCCGGGCGGCACGCTTCGGCGGAAGCTTTTTGCGGAATTCCTCCGCGCGCGCCGAAACGGACGCGAGCGCGGAACCGGCGATGGCGTCGATCCTTTCCGCGGCGGTCATGTCCGCCGTCCGCTGCGCTGTTTCGGGATTTTCTTTCATATTAAATACAGTCATCAGTAGATGCGGAAGCTCTCCGCGAAATCGAGCAGCACGATCGGGTCGATCTTATCGGCGAAAAACTCCGCGGCGATGAAGACCCCGCGCTCCGCGTCATGGGAAACGACGGCCGGGTTGAAAACGGTGGGACCGCTGCCGTCCGAAAAACAGGTCTCGGTGAGAGCCGTGATGTTGGAGGCTTCGGAATTATAGAAGGGATGGTAGCTGCGGTCGAGCATGAAGCGGTAGTCGCCGTAGACGATGCTCGAATAGATCTGATAGTAGTTTTTGACTGGATCGTACTCCATATAATAGGGAGAAAAGCCGACCGTGCCGACGCATTCGCCCGCGTCGTTGAGGATATAGACCGTCCCTTTCAGCGGATTGTCCTCCCCGCGGATCTCCGTAAAACCGCCCGGCGCCTCGCCTTCGCGCTCGACCTTCCAGCCGGGAGGCAGAAGGAAGCTCACGACAAAGGGATCCCTTCCCGTTTCCGCGCCGAGACCCGCGCCGAACACGACGGTTTTGATGACGTAGCGGTCGGCCTTGTCCTCCGGGATCTCGTAGGGGAGTTCGACCTTGCCCTCCGTGCCTGCGGGATAGTAATCCTTCCATTCGTCGTCCTCGGGCTCGCCGGGCTCCGCCGTCGCTTCGGGGACCTCCCCCGTTCCGCTCGGCTCTTCCTTGCCGGCGGAGCAGGCGGAAAACGCCGCGAAAACGAGCGCGAGCGCCATGAGCAGCACCGCGAGCCGCAGTTTTTTCCGGTATCCCGTTGCTATCCGCGTTTTCAAATCAGTCCGGCTCCTCCGCGGTTTTTTCTTCCGTTGTTTCTCCCGCTTCTGCCGGGGCTTCGCCCTCCGCTTCCGTTTCCGTTTCGGCAGGCGCTTCTTCTGCGGGCTCTTCCCGGCGCGCGCCGGTCATCGCGGAAATCATTTCCTTCAGCTTTTCTTCGCGCTGACGGGCGGCTTCCGCCGTGAATTCCGCCATATCGAGCTCGTTGTGCAGGCGGTCGAGCTCCCTGATGACTTCATCGAGGAAAAGGTCAACCTCCGTCACATCATAACCCCAGAACGCGTGGGGGAATTTTTTATTGATGATCTCTTCTCTTTCCATAATCGCTCCGCCGCAGGGTCGCTGCGTTTCCGGGCGAAGGCGGGGCCCTGCCCCGCCCCCGCCCGGAATGCCGACCGCGGCTATTGCCGCCGCCTGTTATTCGGCTTCAGGCACGACGTCCCCGCCCGGTCGGCTGTTCGGCACCCGTTTCTGTCAAAATTCAAAAGTGTTGTTCACTCCCGAAAGCCGTCGGAACTGCCGATAATATCAATGTTTGCGGGCGCAACAATGAAGATCCTCGACGAAACCTTATAGACCCTGCCGTCCACCGCGTAGCATGCGCCGGACATAAAGTCCAGAATGCGCTGAGCGGTCTCGACCTCGATCTGCTCCATGTTGACGATGACGGGTTTGTGGCTCTTGAGATTGTCGATGATGTTCTGAGTGTCCTCGTAGCTGACGGGGCGGTAAACGATCATCTTGCTGCTGCCTGTTCCGGGCAGGTTGACGATGTTCGAAGACTGCCTCCTCGGCTTGCGCTGCTCAACTTCCGGTTCGGGTTCGGCATAGACGCTGCTGAACTCCTCGCTGTACTCAAGTTCCTGTTCCTGTTCTTCGCTCGGCTCAAGCAGAGCGTCCCACAGTTTTCTAAGTCCTCTTGCCATTTTTCATTCCTCCTAAGTATAATTGTTGGCGCTTGGAGAAAATCGGCGGTGACAACTCCGCCCCGGCTGACCGTTTCCGCCCGAAGGGACGGTCCCCGTCAAACCGGCTTGACCGTGCTTCGGGGCCCGAAGATCGCGGAGCCGATCCGCACCATCGTTGCGCCTTCCGAAATCGCGGCTTTATAATCCCCGCTCATGCCCATTGAAAGCTCTTCCATCGAAACATTGCCGGCGGGGAAGCCGCGCAGTTTCTCGAAGAGCTCCCGCATTTCGGCGAAATACGGCCTTGCCTCGTCCTCGCTGCCCGCCGGAGGAACGCACATAAGCCCTTTCACCGCGATGCCGGGCATTGCGGAAACCGTCTCAAGAAGTTCGGGGAGCTTTTCGGGGGCGATGCCCGATTTCTGCTCCTCCGCGCCGATATTGACCTCGATCAAGACCGGCTGAATGACGCCCCTCAGCACAGCAAGCCTGTTGATCTCCGCGGCGAGGGGGAGCCTGTCCACCGACTGGATCAGGTCCGCTCTGCCAACGAGATACTTCGCTTTGTTGAGCTGAAGACCGCCGATAAAATGCTTTTTCACGCCGAAACCCGAAAAGAATTCGAATTTATCGTTGAATTCCTGCGCTCTGTTTTCGCCGATCTCGGCAAGACCCGCTTCGAGCGCCGGGCGGATCTCTTCAATGCTTTTGAATTTCGTAACGCCGATCAAACGCACGCTTCCGGCCTTTCGGCCCGCCTGTGCCTCCGCTTCGAGGATGCTTTCGCGGATCCTCTCAAGCCGCGTTATTTCCTGCCTCGCTTCGGTATCCAATACCTTACCTCCGTTCCCGTCGGGATATTCCCGTTGCCGCGAATCCTGATGATCGCGTTCCTTCCGTCCTCCGCGAGCACGTCGACATAGACGTTCGCGCGGCCGTTGTCGGTCACGATCTCGATATACGTCTCTCCGTCCTTGAACTGGATCGCCCGTTTTTCGATCATCATGCCCTCCGCCTCGTAAGCGATGCTGATCTCGCAGGTGCGAACATCGATCAGCGCGCCGAGGTTCTGGGAGAATTTAATGATATTAACAACGTTTTTATCGTTGACGAAGCTTGAAACGCCGGTGCCGATGAAGCTGCCGTAGCCCTTCACTTCAACGCTGTATTCCTTCCCCGGTGCAACACGGAGCGACTCCGAAGTCCCCGTCAGGAACGCGCAGTACCATTCATTCGGGTTGACGAGGCGGAACGCGCTGCTCGAGGAGCTGCCCGTCCATTTGAACCGCTCGTTCTTGTCGAGCGCTTTGCTGATGAGCTCCGCGGTTACGAGATCCTGCCCGATCTTGTCGGCGTTCAGCGTTGAGGCGAAATCGTCGATATAGAAGCTCACGACGCCGTCCCTCTCCGCCGCAACGGTCACGCGCTGGGCTTCGACGGCCTGCAGAAGATCGTCCTCCTGCTGATAGAGGCCGCGGAGGGTCTCGTTCTGCTGCGATTTTTCGCGCAGATAGTCGCTGCGTTCGCTGAGCAGTTTCTTCAAATTGGCGCTGATCGTCTGCACGGCGGAGGTGTTGCCGTTCATCACGGCTTTGGAGAGCATATCCCTCGCGCTTGCGATGCCGTCGTTGAGGCTCTTGAGCTCCGGGTCGCGGGTCTCGCCGTCGCTTCTCAGCTGCGCGTCGAGGATCTGTTCGCGCACGGTGAGCAGTTTTTCGGTGTTCTCGCGGCTGTAACCGAGGTTATAGACGTTCATGACGCTGTCGCCCTTGCGGACCTGCTGTCCGTTTCGGACGAGATAATCCGCTGTGTCGAAATCCTTGACGACGGCTATCTTTTCGCTTCGGATGACGACCGCGCTGTAGGTCTTTTTCCCGCTCAGCTTGCCCGTTCGCGAAGTGGCTTCCGCGCCGCCGAAGATCAGGATGAACGTCAGAACCGCCGCGATGACGAAGAGGAACGCGAGTATGATCGCGAGCACGCCCTTTTTGATGCGTCTGCGCTTTTTTCTGAATTGAAGCAGTTCCAAGCTCTACCTCCTTCAGTTTTCTTCATCCGGCAGCACTTCATAGCCCTTCTTTTGGCTGCGGCCGTACTGCCTGTCGAAATTTTCTTTGTTTTTCAGCAAATATTTATTGAAAAGCGTCTCCGCGTCCATGCCGGAGCGCCAGCACATGCTGACGAAGAAATGGAGGATGTCCACAAGCTCGCCCTGCAGCGCCTCGCTGTCGACGGGCTTTTTGTTCTTCCACCATTTGAAATTGACCTCATCGAGCACTTCGGAGAGCTCCGAAAGCATCGCGAGGACCTCCTTCTGCATCCATTCCTCCTGCGTGAAGGAAAGATGCCTGCGCTCCTCGATATCCGTATCGAGCTTTTTCTGCATATCGAAAATTATGTCCAGCTTGTCCATCGTTTCGCCTTCCCAATATAAATGTTATTGTTTATAGCTTATAATGTAGATTTTCCGCGGGAAAATCAACCTCAACTATTCACTGTTCACTCTTCATTCTTCAATATTCATTAATATTTGCTCAAGTCCCTTTTCCGTTTTCCCGAGCCTGCCGACGCAGACCGCTTTCATCGCGGAAAAATCGCATACGCGGGGCAGGATCTCGTTGACGCTCTCCGCCGTGACGGCGTCGATCCGCTCAAGGATCTCGTCATCCGTCAAAAA
>JAEEYN010000036.1 GCA_016288175.1 Bacillota bacterium
CCGTCGTGGATATGAGCAAGGTCACGAAGGGCGAATACGTCATCGCGATCGCCGAAAACGGCATGGGCAAGCGCACGGACGAAGAGGAATACCGCCAGCAGGGCCGCGCCGGCAAGGGCATCATAGCGATGAACATCACCGAAAAGACCGGCAAGCTCGTCGGGCTGAAGGTCGCGAACGGCAGCGAGGATCTGATGCTGATCCGCGACGACGGCATCGTCATCCGCATACCCGTCAGCACGATCTCCGTCATTTCGAGGAACACGCAGGGCGTCCGCCTGATGCGCGTCGACGGCGGCCACAGGGTCGCAAGCGTCGCCCTCGCGCCGCATAACGACGACGAGCCCGCAAAGCCGGAGGGAGAGGACGAAACCCCCGCCGACATCGGTTTCGAGCCCGCGGAGATCGCGGAAGAGCCTTCGGAGACCCCGGAAACGCTCCCGGAGGAAAACGAATAAAAGCCCCGGCAAGTATTTGAACAAAACGCAAAAAGCCCTTCGGGAACGCCGAAGGGCTTTTTCGTTCTTCCTTTTAACTTTGCGAAAAATCCGTATCGAGCACGATCTCGGGCGCGTAATCGGGATACATTTCCCGCACCTTTTCGCAGACCTGCCGGCGGACGGCCTCGCGGTCCTTCGCGTCGAAGCTGACGATGACGTCGAAGCGCATCGTCTTCTTTTCCGTGTTCACGAAAAAGCCGTGGATCTCGAGAACATGCGCGATCGCGAGCACGGCGCCGTAAACGTTTTCGCGCATCCTTGCCGCTTCGTCACTGCGGGTGTTGAGCGAATAAACGCCGACCGCCGTCAGGATCACGTTGTGTTTTTTGTAGACCTCGACCGTTATCTGCCGGATCAGCTCATCGAGCTCATCCGCCGTCAGCGTATCCGGCACCTCGATATGCACGGAGCCGTTGAAGGTATCGGGACCGTAGTTGTTGAGAACGAGGTCGTACGCGCCGGAGACCTTGTCGAAGGAATTGACAGTCTCTTTGATGCCCTTCGCGAGCTCCGCGTCCGCGCGTTCGCCGAGGATCTTCGAAAGCGTTTCGCGCAGCATGCCGACGCCGGATTTGATGATCACGAGCGAGATGACCGCGCCGAGGTACGCTTCGAGCGAGACCTTCGTGAAGATGAAGATCAGCGCTGCTGCGAGCGTCGCGGCGGAGATGACCGAATCGAGCGTCGCGTCCTCGCCTGAATTGATCAGGGAATCGGAGTTGACCTTTTTGCCGACGGATTTGACATAGCGGCCGAGGACGATCTTGACCGCGACAGCCGCGCCGATGATGATCAGCGATACCGTCGAATAATCCGGCGTTTCCGGCGTGATGATCTTCTTCACCGATTCAATGAGGGACGTGATGCCCGCATAGAGCACGATCACGGAGATGATCATCGCGGTCAGGTATTCGATCCTGCCGTAGCCGAAGGGATGCTTGCGGTCCGGCGACTTGCCGGCGAGCTTCGTTCCGATGATCGTGATGACGGACGACGCGGCGTCCGAAACATTGTTGACGGCGTCCAGAGTTATCGCGATGGAGCCGGAAATGATGCCGATAACGGCTTTGAATGCGGCGAGGAACGCGTTCGCGGCGATGCCTATGATGCTCGTGCGGACAATGATCCCGCTGCGGCTTTTTTCGTTTTCGATGATCACAGGTTCGTTTTCTGCCATGTTCTGCTCCTTAAAGTTACAGCACCGTCAAAAACGGTGCTGCTGTTTTTCATTGTTTGTTTAGCCGTTCTTGATCTTTTCGGTCAGATCCTCGATGGTTTTTTTGAGCTCCGGATCGTTCTTGACGGCGCTCTCGATCTGCTCGCAGGCGTGCATGACGGTCGAATAATGGCGGTTGCCGTAAAGCATGCCGATCTCCTGATAGGAGCTGTCGAGCAGCACACGGGAAAGATGCATCGCGATCTGACGCGGATAGGCGAAGCGGCGGTCGCGGCGGCTCGATTCCATCTCCGCCGGAGTAATATTGTAAAAATCCGAAACGACCTGCTTGATGAGGTCCCCCGAAACGGCGCGGCGGCTGCTCCCGCCGACATAGTCCTTTAAAACGCTCTCCGCGATGGAGACCGTCACGGGCTTGTTGATGAAGCGGGCGTAGGCGACGACGCGGTTGAGGCAGCCCTCGAGATCGCGGATGTTGGAATTGACGCGCTCCGCGATCATGCTCAGCACCTCGTCGGAGATATCGATGCCGTCCTCCATCGCCTTGCGGCGCAGTATGGCGAGGCGGGTCTCGTAATCCGGGGGCTGGATGTCCACAACAAGGCCCCAGCCGAAGCGGGTGCGGAGGCGCGCTTCGAGAACGGGCACGTCCTTCGGGGGCTTATCGGAGGTGATGATGATCTGCTTGCCGGCGTTGCGGAGATCGTTGAAAACGTTGAAGAATTCAAGCTCCGTCGCGTCCTTGCCGCCGATGAACTGGATATCGTCGATCAGCAGCACGTCGAGACTGCGGTACCTTTCCCTCAGGGAGGCACGGTCCTTCTTTTCGATCGAGGCGACGACGTCGTTGGTGAAGTTTTCGCTCGAGGTATAGAGGATCTTGTACTCGGGATGCTGCTCGTGGACGAAATGGCCGATCGCGTGCATGAGATGCGTTTTGCCAAGGCCGACGCCGCCGTATATGAAGAGCGGGTTATACGCTGTCGAGGGGTTCTCCGCGACGGCGAGGGCCGCGGCATAGGCAAAACGGTTCGATTCGCCGCGCACGAAGGTATCGAAGGTATACTTGGGGATCAGCGTCGGACAGCTTTCGCGAGCGCTCTGGGCGGCGGTGCGCGCCTCTTCCTCTTCCTTCGTTGTGAAGCGGACGGCCAGGTCGGCCCCGCTTGCATCGCGCAGCGCTTTTTCGATCAGAGCTGCATAAAAACGCTCCAGCGTATCGCGATAGACATTGCTGAGCGTCCGAAGAACAAATATGCTGTCCTCCTCGACCCTGAGCGGGACGAGTGAGAGGATCCAGTTATCGTAGCTTGCGTCGGTCATCTGGGGCTTCAGCAGCAGCTGCGCCTTTGACCAGATTATTTCGGGAGAAAACAAAATGAGCCTCCGATTGTATTGTGTTAAAACCTGCCCGGGGCCTGTGCGGCCCGCACGAAAAACGGATGCTTTGCTCCCATAAAGCGGCTTCGGAAGCGAGGGCGGGCTATAATAATACCAAATTTTCAAAAACTTCGCAAGGCTTAAATCCCGACATTTTTTTCAAAATTGTAGGCAGAAAACGGGCGGTACACCATATCTTGTGCAGGTCCCGCGAACGCTTTGAAAAAATATTTTGTTAGGCAAAA
>JAEEYN010000037.1 GCA_016288175.1 Bacillota bacterium
TCAAGAGAGCAGTCAACGCAGTCAAGAAGCGTCGTAAAGTTTTCAAGCTCGCAAAGGGCTATTACGGAGCAAAGAGCAAGCTCTACCGTGCTGCAAGCCAGCAGGTCATGAAGTCCATGGCCTATGCGTACGTCGGCCGCAAGCTCAAGAAGAGGGAGTATCGCCGTCTTTGGATCGCCCGCATCAACGCCGGCGCCAGGATCTGCGGCACCAACTATTCGAACCTCATCCACGGCCTGAAGCTCGCCGGCGTCGACGTGAACCGCAAGGTCCTCGCGGATCTCGCGATCACCGACATGAACGCATTCAACGAGCTCGTCAAGGTTGCGAACAACGCGAACGCTTAATCACGAACAAAAGAAATGCCGTTTCCGAAAGGAAGCGGCATTTTTATTTGGTCTATACGGGATTTTATTTTTTGAACGGACGTGCGCCGGTCCGCAGCGCGACGAGCATCAGCATCACCGCGCCGGCGATCAGAAGGATCGGGATATTGAAGAGCCGTCCGTTGACTGCCGAAAGGAAGAGTCCCTGCGGTGTGAAGAGCGAGACCGTCTTCAGCGCGCCGCCGAGGGCTTCCGGATTGATGAAGCAGCCGCCCGCAAGGCTCGTTATCAGCGCGATGAAAGGCGAAGCGATCTCCGCGCGTTCGGAACCCGCGAAGCTTCCGAGCAGGATCGAAAGCGAGGCTGTGCAGAATACATAGGCGAGCCCGGCGCCGAGTTCGGGGAGCTTCGGCAGGCCGCCAGCGATATAGGAGAAAGCGAGCAACACCGCGCCGAAAATGCCGAGCGCGAGAAGATTCGCGCCGAGCTCCGGGCGGACGCCTTTGCCGAGGGAGAGCATGCGCTGCGAGCTTGCGCGCGCATCGGAGGAGCCCGTAAACGCGCCGAGCATCAGAAGGCAGAGCATGATGAGGAATGCCGTAAAGCCCGCAAACCGCGCATAGAACGCGCCGAAAACGGAGGAACCCGCGATCGCGCCCTTGCCGACGGCGACGGCTTCAACGGCTTTGCCCTCTTTATTTATCGCTTTTTCTGAAAGCACGTCCAGCTCCGCAAGCTCCTCCTCCGTCAGCTCCCTGCCGAGCAGCTGCTCCGCATAGCTCCTTGCGCGGAGCTTGCTTCGGAGGCTGATCGCGTTGCCGATGATGATCTCCTCCGCAGCTTCCGCGGATGATGAGCCCTGCGCGGGGAAGAACGAAAGCCCCGTTCCCCCTTTTTCGAGCACGTCGGAGAAATCCTCTTCGATCAAAAGAACGCCTTCGGCGCCGCCGTCGCGCACGATCGAGTTCGCCTTTTCGACGGTTTCGGCGTCAACGAGCTTTATCGAAGCTGTTTCGTCATTCCGAAGCATTTCGCGGAATTCCGCGGAAAGCTCCGTATTGTTTTCGTCCGCAACGGCGATCACGAGCGACCCCGGACCTTTGGCGTTCAGGGCGTACGCTGCGGTGATGAGCATCAGAAGCGACAGCGCGAAGGTGATCACGATCCCCGTGATCCCGCCGGCCATCGCGCGGAGTTTTGTCATTGCGAGGGTCAGGAGCTTCACCGGCGATCGCCTCCCTTCAGCGCGTTCATGCGCCGCGACCAGGCGGCTTCAACAAGCTGCGCGCCGACATAGACGGCAAAGCCCGCCAGCGCGATGATCATAAGCGGCAGTATGCTTTTTTTGAAGATGTTGTTTTGATTGAAGCTGTTCAGAAGGTATCGCGGCGCGGTTATCACGCCGATCGCACTTGCGAACTTCGGGAGCAGCGGCGAAGGATAGATCGTTCCGCCGAAAAGCAGCGAAGCGACGGTTATCAGCCCGCCGAAGAGCATGTACTGCTCCGTGCTGCGCGTGAGGCGCGTCAGAGCAAGCATCACGGCAAAGCTCGCGAAGAAGCAGCAGACGATCGCCGCGTAAGTCAGCGCCGACGCTTCCGGCCGCAGGATCAGCAGCACCGGCACGATACCGACCGCGCAGAACACTGCCGCAGCGAGCAGCTTCGAAAGGATCAGCGAGAAAGGCTTTCCGCCGATCGAAACAAAGCGGTCCACAAGGCCGAGACGCCGTTCATCCGGCAGGGTCTTCAGCACGCCCGCGGAAACGAAAAGCAGCAGCATCGAGCAGGCGCAGGTGAAGAAGGTGTTCTTCGTGCTGCTCTTCATCTGCTCCGTCGTGTCCCGATCGTCGAGGACCGACTTGCGGCCGAGCGCGCTCGCGACGATCGAGATCGAGGAATCAGCGCAGAAGCTGTCGAAATCGGCGGGGTCGAACTCCCCTCCCGCCTTGAGCGAATACGCGGCGTACCATGCGGCGCGCTCGCTCTTCAGAATACCCATGACGGAACCGACGATATTCTCCGTCAATGCGCTTTCGAGCGGCATCTTGCCGTTCAGGATAACATGTACAGGGCCTTCATCCCCGGTATACGCATCATAAAAGAAATCCAGCGGAACGGTGATCACCGCGGCGCAGTCCGAAAAGAGCTCGTCGGAAAACATCCCGTCCGACGGAACGAGTTTATCGTCCGCTCCAAGGCGGACCTCCGTTTTGCCGTCCGTTTCCGCAAAATCGCCGCGGTGATAGACGCGGACCTCCGAAAGCAGCTCGACCTCGCTGAATTGGTCGATCAGCGTTTCGGACATCTCCGTTTCGTCAAGATCCACCAGCGCGACGGCGAAGGGTTTGACCGTCATATCCGCTTTGGATGAATCGCTGAGGCCGAAGAAAAACGCCGCCGCAGCGAGCGCCGGAAGCAGCAGGCTCAGCAGACCCGAAACGGAGAGGAACAGGCAGATATCCTTATAAAGACTCGCAAAAAAGCTCTTCATTCGACCATTTTCCCCGATTCGATCCGGATCTTCCGATCGCAGACTGCGGCGATCTCGTCCATATGGTGCGAAACAAGGATCACGGCGCAGTTTTTCTTCTTAAGTTCCTTCAGTGTTTCGAGGATCAGCTCCGTCGAATGCGCGTCCGCGCCGACGGTCGGCTCATCGAGCAGCAGCAGCCGGACGTTCCCGACGAGCGCGCAGGCGAGGTTCAGCCTCCGCTTCATGCCGCCCGAATAGGACGAAACGGCCTTATCCGCCTTTTCCGTCAGGTTGACGTTCGCGAGAAGTTCACGGCAGCGCTGTCTTTTCTTTCTGCCATGAAGGCCGACAGCCGTCGCCCAGTAATACATGTTCTGCTTGCCGGTGAGGCTCGTATAGAGCGCGAGCTCCTGCGGGACATAGCCGATCTCGCCGGGCTTGAATCCGCCGATGAGCCTCTCCCCCGCGTCCTGTGCTTCAACGCCCGCGATGATGCGAAGGAGCGTGCTCTTGCCAGCGCCGTTTTCGCCGATTATGCCGACGACTTCGCCCGCGGCGACTTCGAACGATATCGGTCCGAGAACGCGCGAGGAGCCGTAACTTTTTTCGATATTCTTAAGTTCGATCAGCGACGATCCCATTTCGTTTTCCTTCCAAGTGTTATTCGACCGTTTCGACGATCTCGCCGACGAACATCCAGTGCGGTTCCCAGTTCGCGTAAATGCCGTTCGTGATATCATCGGCCATTCCTTCGCGCTCGAACGGAGCCTGATAGATCTTCCGGCAGACGAACGTCAGCTTCGCTTCGCTGTAGGTCACGCCCGGACCGGCGGGAACGGGCGTCAGGCACGCTTCGGCGACCTTGTCCCCGTCCCTTCCGGAATGGGAGCCGAGGTAGCCGAGCGCTTTTTTATATTCCTCGCCGAAAAAGCTGACGGTGAAATACTCCGACCTCTTCATGAATTCCCATGTGTAGCGCGCGGGGTTGATATAGACCGTCGCGATCGGCATCGCTCCGTCCTCGCCGTGCCAGATCGAACCGAGGCTGCCCCAGCTGATCGTGCAGCAGTTATAGCTGTCCGGTCCGCCCGCTGTCACGAGCGCCCAGTCCTTGTTGAAAATTTTGAAAATATTGAGCGATTTATTGTCCAATTCCTGCATTTTTACACCTGTTTATTCGGCAAACCGATTATTTGATTATTGTTTCAAGCCTTTTGAGAAGCCGAAGAACGGTCCCGTTCTTGATGTAGCCGAGGAGCACGCCCGGGCATTCCTCCTCCGAACGGATCATGGCCGCGAGGGAATTCACCGCGGTAATTTCGACCGGCGGTTCCTCCCCGGCCCCTTCTTCCCCCGCCTTATCGGCGACAGCCAGCACGGTGTCCGCAAAGCGGTGGATGACATCACAGTATTCGACGACGGGCGCCGGAGCGGAAGCGATATCCTCCTCCGTTACGGGTTCCGCCGCCCATTCGCAAAGTTCTCCCCAAGAAAGCGCGGGGATAAATTTCGTAAGCGCAAGCAGATCACTTTTATCCATATTGCCCTCCCGATGAATCTTTGAACGTGTATGATATCCGCCCGGCAGTGCTGCCCGGGCGTCCTTATCCCGATCTTTATACCGATTTTGATCAGGCAAAGCTTTCCTTCGCGCCGAAGGTTTCGCAGATCGTCTTATAATCGCCGAAAACAGTCAGTTTATCGCTTTCTTTGAAAACCGTATGCGCCGTCGGCGGCTGCGGTTTCGGATCCGACCCGCTTTCGATAAGCAGGATCAGAATGTTTTTTTCTTCCTTGAGGCCGCTCTTGCTGAGCTGTTTGTCAACGAGCGCTTCCGGAACTTTTCGAAGCATGACCTGTGCGATCGAACCCTTGCCGATATGGTCGATCAGCATGACGGAATTGACCGAATCGTTGTGAAGGATCTGGCCGGCGATCTTGCTGAACATCTTGTCGATGCGGGAGCGGACCGCCTTGATGCGGACAAGGATGATCAGCAGCGCGGCGACGCCGAGCGGGATCAGAAGGCCGAGCATATAGCTTCCGACCTGCGTCAGCTTCATTGAGAAGAAAACGTTGATGAACGCGGAAACGACGGTGATGTTGAAAACATAGCCGAAAAGCATTGTGATCCTGGCAAGCCTTCTGCGCTTCGCCGTGGAAAGGATCATCTCGCTCTCCCTTGTTGTGAAGCCCGCACCGGTCAAAAGCGAAGTGACCTGGAAACGCGCTTTTTCCTCCGGCAGGCCGAAAAAGCGGAACAGCATTGTGAACAATTCCGAAATGACCCAGTAAATGAGGATCAGAAGAGCGAATAATGAAGCTGAAAGATAGATATTCACGGCAAATTGCGTTCGCCTTTCGGCGGACAGCTCCCCTTCGGCTTTTTACGGACCCGCCTACGAGCAGAGCAAACACGCCTGACTGCCCTCGGCTGATCTTCCTTCATATATAATAACATGCTTTTCGTTTTTTTTCAATCGGTATTCTGAGATTATAAATTTAAATAGCGATGTTTCCGAATCTGCCGGAAAATCCGTGTTGTTGACTGCTGCGTTCAACAGCGCTATAATACTATCATCATTTGGGAAAGGAGGAACTGTTCCATGAAAAAGTTTCTTGCAATTCTTCTTGCCGTTCTGATGATGTTCTGCTTTGTTATCTCTATGGTCGGCTGTGCCTCACATAAGTGCGACATCTGCGGCGAAGACGGCGCAGGCAACAAGTTCAGCATTCTCGGTCATGAGATTTGGTATTGCGACGACTGTGCCAAAGCAGCGGGGTTGAAATAACCCGCTCTGAAACTGCCGTCTCATAACGAAACGGCAGTTTTTTTGTTTCGCGAAAAGCCCGTCCCCTGCCGCCCCGACATATCTTCTGTTGACTTTTACCGGAAAATGACGTATAATGTTTCAAACGCTTCGAGAGGAGGACCTCGTTATGAAAAAATTCATTACAATGCTGCTTGTTGTTCTGATGCTCGCGTGCTTTACTGCCGGCATCGTCGCCTGCTCCGGCGGCCATACCTGCCATTTCTGCGGCAAGAGCGGCGCAACTCACGAAATGCTGCTGACCCAGAATGAAAAGGTTTGGATGTGCGATGACTGCTACCACGATTGGGGCTATTACGATTAACAAAAGCTTGCCGGATCTTCGGATCCGCTTTTTTCTTTTCCCGAACTTTTTGCTTTTATATTGATAAACCAGGAGCCCTGCATTATAATAATATCGAACGGTATCCCGTTACAAAAACGAAAGGCGGAATCAATATGCGCTACAGAATCACAGGCGAACCGATGCCGGTCGTAATCTGCGACCTTGAACCCGAAGAAACCCTCATCTCCGAAGCCGGAGCGATGAGCTGGATGACTCCCAACATGGAAATGAGGACCTCCGGCGGAGGCGTCGGCAAAGTTTTCGGAAGGATGTTCTCCGGCGAATCCCTGTTCCAGAACTATTATACCGCGAAGGGCGGTCCCGGCACGATCGCCTTCGCCTCAAGCTTCCCCGGCGCGATCCGCGCTATCGACGTCACCCCCGACCGTCCCGTCGTCGTTCAGAAATCGGGCTTCCTCGCTTCCGAATCCGGCGTTGAGCTCTCCGTCTTCTTCCAAAAGAAGCTCGGCGCGGGTCTGTTCGGCGGCGAAGGCTTCATCATGCAGAAGCTCTCCGGCCACGGCACCGCTTTCATCGAGATCGACGGCTCCGTCGTCGAATACGAGCTTGCGGCAGGCCAGCAGATGATCATCGATACCGGCTACCTCGCAATGATGGACGCGACCTGCAAGATGGACGTCCAGACCGTTTCCGGCGTCAAGAACGTTCTTTTCGGCGGCGAAAGTCTTTTCAACACGGTCGTCACCGGCCCCGGCAAGATCCTGCTGCAGACGATGCCGATGAGCAATTTCGCCAAGGCGCTCGGCGGCATACTGCCCAA
>JAEEYN010000038.1 GCA_016288175.1 Bacillota bacterium
AAAGCCGCCGAGACGGCGGGATATATCTTCATACAGATCGTATCAATAAGTAAAACGGCCTTGCAAATCGGGGCCGTTTCTGTTATAATGCCGCCCGTGAGTTCGTGACCATCCTCACCGAAGCGCGGAAAATCCATAAGATCCGCGCCGAAAAAACAAAACTACGGAGAAAAACAAATGAGAAAAAAAACCACCCAATTCATCACGACCGCAGCGATCGTCGCGGCGCTCTACACCGTTCTGACCCTGCTCACAAACCTCATACCCCCGATCGGCGGCGTTTTCCAGTTCCGCCTTGCGGAAGCGATGTGCATCCTTCCGATGTTCACGCCCGCCGCGATGCCCGGACTTGCGCTCGGCTGCCTGCTGACGAATATCATCACCGGCGCCGGGATCTATGACGTTGTTTTCGGCACCCTCGCGACTGCGCTCGGCGCCGTGATCTCCTTCATTCTCGCCTATCGCAGGAACGATATCACAGGCGGCAGATTCACCCTCCGCGCGATCCTTGCGGCGATCCCGCCGGTGGTTACAAACGCGCTGCTTATCCCGATCGTGATCATGAAGGTCAGCGAGATCCCGTTCACGGCGGGGACCTACTTCGCTTTTGCGTTCGACGTCGCGTGGGGCGAGCTTATCTGCGCCGGCGTGCTCGGCGTCGCGCTCGCGTTCGTGCTGCGGCCGTATATCAAGAAAATGCTCGAGAAAAAATAAGCCGGAACCGAACCGGAGATCAAAACGCTGCAGGCGCCTGCGCCGGCAGCTTTTTTTATCCGGCAGCTTCGAAACCGCAAAAAAACCATTGCAGGACCGGTGCTTCTGCGTTATAATTGATTCGCAGGCACTAACTGCAATATTTGAAAGGATGGAAGAAAATGAAAAAGATTCTCTCACTGATTCTCGCTTTTATGCTCGCCGCGCTGCCGCTCACTGTCGTTTCAGCGAAGACGGAAATGCCCGACCGCGACAACAACGCTGTCGGCATGGATATCTCCGGCTTTGTGACGACCGATTTCGACGGCAACACCGTTACAGGCGATATCTTCTCTCAAAATACCCTGACTGTCGTCAATTTCTGGGCAACCTGGTGCGGCCCCTGCCGTCAGGAGATCCCGTATTTCCAGCAGCTGCATGAGACCTACAGCGCAACTCCCGAGAACGACGTTATGATGCTCGGTGCGCTGCTGCTCGTCAACGGTTCGACCGTTGCGGGCGCCCGCCCGATCCTCGCGAATGCAGGAGCGGATTATCCCGAGGTCGTGCAGTGCGATACCTTTATTGACGTTCTGATGGCGACCGCGGATGAAAGCGGCTCCGTATACATTCCGCAGACGGTCATCGTTGATCGCAACGGCGTGATCCGCGACCATGTTGTCGGCTCCTTCCCGAGCTATAACGAGCTCGCGAACTGGGTCGCCGGCTGGCTGGAGATCCTGAGCGAAGAGGATCCCCCGGCGCCCGTGCTCGTCGGCGACGCAAACGGGGACGGCAGCATCGATGTTTCGGATGCGCTGATGATCCTTCGTATGGCGATGGGGATCATGCCGGTCGATAACGTCGCCCTTGTCGACATAAACGACAACGGCTCCGTGGACGTCGGCGACGCCGTAACCGTACTGCGCATCGCGATGGGTCTTGTATCATAAACCGCAAAGGCAAATGCGCTCCGTCCGAGAGGCCGGGGCGCATTTTTTCGTTGATCATCCTGCATTATCAAAACAGTTCAGTGCGTTTTCTTTCCCTTCGCGCGGATCGCTTCCCGGACGAAGTCGGCGGTGCCTTCGCCGCCCGCCGCGTCGATATTCTTTTTGAAACGTTCGTCAGCGGCGTACATCTCGCCGAGACCCGCAAGGATCTCATCGGTGCAGTTATAGAAATTCTCCGTGATGAAGCTTTGGAGCGAGCGGACCGCCGCCTGCGCCTTCTCGCCCGCGGGATCGTCGCCGCGAAGAGCGCCGAACGCCGAGAAGCGCCGCATCAGCTTTTCACCTGCGGCACCAATCGCCGCCGCGCCGTTTTTTTCGAGGTTCGCCCCGTATTCCGCGTAAGCGGGAGTATCGCCCCATTTTTTCTTCGCTTCACGGGCGTATTGTCCGTATTCTTCGTTTTTGAAAGCGGAAAGATCCATTGCCGTATCTCCTTTCTCAAGCATTGTTTTTGTTTGTTCTATGATCTCATCCAGCCGCTTCCGCCGCAGCTTAAGCAGCTGCAGTTGGCCCCGCAGCGCTTCCTTAGCGTCATACGCCGGGTTTTCGAGGATCCGCTTGATTTCGGCGAGAGGAAATTCAAGCTCGCGGAAGAGCAGGATCTGCGCCAGACGGAAGAGCGACGCGTCGTCATAAAGCCTGTAGCCCGCGTCCGTCACGGCGGCGGGGCGGAGCAGACCGATCGCGTCGTAATGGTGCAGCGCGCGGATGCTTACGCCGGTGAGTTTGCAGACTTCGCTGACTGTCAACATTGCTTTCGCCTCCTTACGCCGGTATTATAAACCCTCACGCAGCGTCAGAGTCAAGAGAAAATTAAAAATTATCGGAAAACAAAAACGGGGCTGCTTACGCAGTCCCGATCTTCCCTGTATTGCGATTACTTCATGCCGTAACGCTTCTTGAACTTATCCACGCGTCCGCCGCTGTCGACCAGCTTCTGACGGCCGGTGTAGAAGGGGTGGCACTTGGAGCAGATTTCGACCTTGAGCTCGCCCTTGACGGAACCGCTCTTGAAGGTCTCACCGCATGCACAGCGAACGATGCTCTCGCCGTAGGAAGGATGGATGTCCTTTTTCATAGCTTTCTCCTGAATTTTTGGGCCGGGCACCGCCCCGCCGCAGAACTCTTGACGATGTGACAGCATCACCAAGGCAAACGCTATTCTATCATAGACGAAAATAAAAAAGCAAGCCAAAAAGCAAAAAAACCGCAATATATTTTGAAAAACCGAAAAATCGCGGAGGAAACGGGAAAATCGGAAGGTTCAGCGGAAAACGCCGTGCTTGAGTTTGATCCTCGCGAGCTTGTTGAGGAGCGGTTTCGCGAGGACGAGAAGGAAGAAAGCCGTCGCGCCGGCAAGGATCAGGTTGAGCGGCAAACCGGAAGCGAAGGCGGCGGTGAAAGCCGCGATATTGAGGGCCTTCCCCGCCATGAAAACATAGGCGCTGTCCATGATCAGCCCGTAAACGAGCACGCTCGCCGCCGCGCCGAAGAGGATCAGCAGGAAAAGCTGCAGTTTTGTTTTGATCTCGCTGCGGAAAAGGATCCCGGCGAGGAAGCCGACAAGACCGAGCGCGAACATCTGGTAGGGCGTCCACGGGCCCTGGCCGAAGAACATATTGGAAACGAACGCCGTGAGCGCGCCGGTGACGAACCCCGCTTCGAAGCCTAGGGAACAGCCGGCGATGATCACGATCGCGACGACGGGCTTGAACTGCGGCAGCATATAGAACGCCGCGCGTCCGGCAACGCCGAGGGCGACCATCACGGCGATCAGCGTCAGCTCCCTTGCGCGGGGGCGGCGCTTTTCGAAAACAAGCAGGAACGGCAGCACCGAGAAAAGGATGATCAGCGCGGAGACGATGTAAAACTGCCTGTCCTGCCAGCCGAGCATGCCGACGGCGATCACCGACGGCACGAAAACGAGAAGCAGCACGGCCGTCACGGTCCGGCGAAGGCGCGCGCGCTTCCTGTCCGCCTCGTCCTGCTCCCGGCGGAGCTGTTCGGCGGCGCGGATGCGGTCCTCGCGAAGCGTCGGCGCGATATTCGGTTTTGCCGCAAGGTCGGTCATTATTCGTTCGGTTTGCCGCCGAGAGCGGCGATGATCTCGTTCGCGGTCACAGCGCCGGGAAGAATGCCGCGGGCGATGCGTCCTGCCGCTGTGGTATAGAAGCTGTTGCCCGCGAGAACATCGCGCGGGGTGCCTTCGGCGATCACGCCGCCGTCGAAGAACATCGCAAGGCGGTCGGCATACTCGGCGCAGAATTCGATATCGTGGGAAACGAGCACGACGGCGGTGCCCTCCGCGCAAAGCTTCCGCAGGAGTGCACCGAAACGCGCCTTGAAGAAGGCGTCCATGCCCTTTGTCGCTTCATCGAGGAAGAGCACGCGGGGGCGTGGCAGAAGCAGCTTCGCGATCGCCGCGCGCTGCAGTTCGCCGCCGCTGATATCATAGGGATTGCTGTCCAATATCGGCCCGAGCTCCATCAGCTCCGCGACTTCGTCAAGGCGGGAGGGTTCGAGCTTAAAGCGCTTCACAACGGCGTTCAGCTCCTCGCGGATGCTGTCCTTAACGAAGCTGAGCCGCGGATTCTGGAAAAGCACGGCGACCGTTTCGCCGAGGCGCTTTGTTTCGGGGATCGAAAAGATGCTTTTGCCTTCGAAAAGGACCTTTCCGCGATAGGGGCGGTACAGCCCGCTTGCGGCCATGATCGCGGTCGTTTTGCCCGCGCCGTTGCCGCCCATGATGCAGAAAAGTTCGCCTTCGCGGACGGAAAGGTCAGCGCCCTTGAGGATATCCGGCGCGCTGCGTTCATAGCGGAAATAAACCTCGCGCATTTCGAGGAGGGGTTTTTTGGCTTTGTACTCCGCCTTTTCGGCTCTCGGAACCTTCCCGCCGGATGATGTCTCGGGGAAAAGAGCCGTTTCGCAGGCGCCGACCCGCTTTTCGAGCCAGCTGCGGCCTTCGCGGACGGTGAGAGGCGCTTCGGTTTCGTTATCCCCGCTGCAGGAGGCAAAGCAGGTCATCGCCGTCGGAAGCACGGCCGCGAACTCCGGCGCTGTGCTGAAGATTTTTGCGCAGCTGCGCGGAGTGCCGGAATAAAAGATCCCGCCGCCGCGCATGAAAACGACCTCGTCCACGAGCGGGAAAAGCGCTTCGGTGCGGTGCTCGGTCACGATGATCGTCGTTCCGAGCTCTGTATTTATCCGCTTCAGCGTATCGAAGAACTCGCCTGCGGCGATCGGGTCGAGCTGGGAGGTCGGCTCATCGAGAAGCAGGAGCTTCGGCTGCATGACCATCACCGCCGCAAGGCACAGAAGCTGCTTCTGGCCGCCGGAAAGCTCCGAAACGTTTTTGTTGTACCAGCTTTGAATGCCGAAGAAATTCGCCATCTCCGCCACGCGTACGCGCATCGTCCGCTGGTCGGTGCCGAGGTTTTCGAGGCCGAACGCGAGCTCGTGCCAGACCTTATCCGTCATGATCTGCATTTCGGGATCCTGCATCACGAAGCCGATCTCCGCAGCCTGACGCCTTTCCGGAAGGGCTTCGATGGGCTCGCCTTCGAAGAACACGGCGCCGCCGACCCTGCCGTAAGGCGCGATGGCGGGCTTCAGCCGCCGCAGAAGGGTCGATTTTCCGCAGCCGGAAGGTCCGGCGATCAGCACGAAGGAACCCTCCCGAACGGTCAGGTCGACGCCGGTCAGGGCAAGTCTGTCGGTACCGGGATAGGTGAAACTCAGATTTTGGATCTCAACAAGCGCCATTTTACAGCCTCTTCAAGATACATGATGGTCGGAATGAGCAGCACAAGCGCATAGACGGCGCAGGCGGCGATGAAAAGCGGAGAGAAATCGTTCAGTTGGAACGAGGGGAAGAACCGGACGGAGAAAACGCGGAACGCGGCGGCAAGGCCCGTCAGGAGGATCCCGGCGGCGATCGCTCCGCCGACGGCGGCGTCGCGGCTGTCGAAGCGGTAATTCGCGAAGCTGCGCCGCGGATGCAGGCCGTAGCCCCTCGCGCGCATCGAATCCGCCGTTGTGACGGAGCTTTCGAGCGCCCAGGTGATCAGCGCGGAGAGTGTCGAAAGCCCGCTGCGCGCTTTTTTGAAGATATTGCGGCTCGAAGCGTCGCTGCCCGCGCCGCGCCGGGCGAGGGCGATCCTGCCCGCCTGCTTTGTGAAAAGCGGAACAAAGCGAAGCGCCATGGATATGATCAGCGAAAGCGACGGCGCGAGGCGGCCTGTCAGATAAACGATCTTGTCGGCGGTGAACACCGCGTTGAAACAGGCGAACCATGTGATCACGGTGCCGAGCATCAGCGCCGACGCCGCGCCGTATATGATCGATTCGAGGGTTATAGGATTATAACGTAAATAGAAAAGGATCGTCACTCCGCCGTGGTTGAAGAGGGGATTCAGTATCGCCGTCAGGATCATCACGGGGAGCACGAATTTCAAAAGAAGGCCGAATGCCTTCCTGCCGCGGAGCAGAAAAAGCCAGACAAGCGCAGCGAAAAAAGAAATGCCCGTCAGCACAGGGTGCATCAGGAGCATCGACATAATGAGAGCAAAGGCAAAGAAAACGAACGCGATGATCGGGTTCACCGTTGAAAAGCTGTCTCTTTGTTCGGTTTCGTATGCCATTTTTATATTTTAATTGAAGTATCAGCCGCCTATGGGGGCGCCGACGTCGCGGCCGAAATCGCAGGTATAGTGCCATTCGATCACGTCGCCGTCATTGACGGGGTATTTGCTGCAGCCGTAATTCGGGAAAACGCCGTTGACGCAATAGGTCCAGCCGCTGCCATCGCCGCAGTCGAATTCATAGATATTATGGATGCCCTCGATATAGGCGCTCTCGTAAACGGGGGTATAGTTCGCTTCCATGTGGATGCCCCGTGCCGACGTTTCGCGCACGAGAACATCGTAAACGCTGTCGCCCTCGTTGAAATTGACGGTGACTTTTTGGAGGATGATGCCGTCCTCCGGAAGCACATCGAGCTTGCCTGAATCGAAATCATCCATGTTTTCGAGGATCTTCGTGCACTCGATATAGAGCGTGCAGGTATGCGCCTCATCCGCCGGGGGAGGCGTTGCGAAGAGCGAGGAAACGGCGGAGCAGCCGGAAAAGCAAAGAACGAGCAGCATCGCGAGCGCAAAAGCGCAGACCGCACGGAATAAACGGCGCGGCACTGCGTTCTTTGCTGCTTTTTGAATGTTATTATCGGAAAAAATATTGTTCAGCATTGTAAAAGCGGACGCGAAGGGTCACTCCCTGCGCCTGAGCGCCGTGATCAGAAGAAAGCTCGCGAGGAGCACCGCGGCGCTGCATGCCGTCGGAATGATCCACTTGAGCGCGCTGATGCGGTCGTTGCGGTTGTTCAGACGGTCGTTGCCTTTCGGCGCGGAGGTCACGGGCGGTTCTTCGGAAGGCTCTTCGGTGGGCTGCGGCGCAGCGGTCGACCGGGGCGTCGGCGTTTCGGTCGGCGCGGGCGTATCGGTCGGCTCCGGGCTCTCGCTCGGGTCGAGCGTCTCGGTCGGTTCAACGGTTTCCGTTGGGTCCGGCGTTTGCGAAGGAGCGGGCGTAGGTGTTGGAGTAACGGGAGCGGATGAAGGCCGCGGAGTGGGCGTCGGAGTGACGGGAACGGGCGTCGGCCGCGGCGTGGGTGTCGGAGTGACGGGGCTGACTGTCGGTGTGGGCGTCGGGGTGACGGGGCCGACTGTCGGCGTCGGTGTCGGTGTTTCGGGAGGCACGGGCGTCGGCGTTTCGGAAGGTACAGGCGTGGGCGTCGGCGTTTCGGAAGGCGCGGGCGTCGGGGTCGGCGTTTCGGAAGGCACGGGCGTGGGCGTCGGTTCCGGGTGAGGAACGGGGGTCGGCGTTTCGGAAGGCCCGGGATCACGCACGGAGAAGCCGGAGCTGCCGGAACGGGCTTCGGATGCGGATGACAGTGCCGGGATCACCAGCAGTGCCAGACAAATCACAATGATTATGATGCGTGAGCCTTTATTTGGAAGATCTCCGTTCATTCTGCATTTCATTGGAAAAATGATCCTTGCCTTAGTTTTTCTTTCTTAAAATGAGCGCTGTCAGCGCGGCTGCAATAACGAGCAGACCGCCGATGACGGCCGGTATGAGCCAGGGTTTGCCGCTCTTTTCGGAACCGCCGGGGTCATCCGGTGAAGCCGAAGAGGGTTCGGCCGCATCCGGCGTATTTTCCGGGTCCGGCGCTTCGGTTTGCGGCGCGGGCTCGGGAGTGGTCTCCGCGGTCCCGGTCGGCGCCGCCGTCACTTCGGGCGTTTCCGTCGGCTGAAGCGTCGCTTCCGGCATTTCAGTCGGTTCGGGCGTTTGCGTCGGTTCAGCGGTAACGTCCGGCGTTGCTGTCGGTTCGGGCGTAACTGTCGGCGCGGGGGTCGGCGTTGCTGTCGGCGCGGGGGTCGGCGTTGCTGTCGGCGCGGGGGTCGGCGTCGGGTTCGAAAAGGGTGGGATGAACGAAACATCGTTCATGTTATAAAGGGCATTGCGTCCGTGAACGAAGCGGTCGTAGGCGCAAAGCGCGTAGGCAGCCTGTTCGCTCGCCAAAGCGTTGTTTCCTCCGCCGGCGGTGTGGGCAAAGCCCGTGCCGGTATGGTAGGAGAGCAGAGCGTCGAGGACGGAATGTCCGCTCTTGATAAAACGGGGGTCGGTCGCCGCGTTAATGTTCATTGCGGAGAGCGCGACCAGCACCTGCGAACAGCTTTCGCTGCAGGGGGTCCCCATCGAAGAGAAGCCGCCGTCGTCGTTCTGGATCCCGGAAAGCGCGGCGATGCCTCTCTGCACGGCGGCATTCGCCGAAGAGTACTTCGACAGCGCGGTGATCGCCATCGCGGTAACGTCCGGATCGGGCTGACCGTAGCCCGTCAGCGACCAACCGCCGCCCTCAAGCTCGCGGCTGAGGATGAAATCGACGCATTTGCCGCGGATCTCGCTCATGCCGTACGCGCTGTTTGAATCGAGCGCGATGAGCGCGAAGATCACACCGTTGATGCCCTGCTTTTTGATGAACTTAAAATCGGAAAGCGGCTCGGTGAGATCATAACCCGCAACGCTGCGCGCGTCGCGGCCGATCGAGGTCAGCGCGAGGATGAGGCGGGAATTCTCGGTGGATCTGTTCGGATCGAGCTGCGGTGAGCCGTTTACCGAAACGGTCTGCTCGATCCGTGCATAATAATCGGAAGCATATGCGCTGTCCGCGGCGATGCGGCCGCTTCTTGCGAGTGCAAGGACCTTCCATTCTCCTCCGACGGAGCCGAATGACGGCGCGGGTCCGGACTGCAGATAGCCGAGCACGGCGCTGTATGCGGCGGAATAGGATGAACCGGCGCGGACGTGCGCCGCGGCCGGAACGGAAAGGGCGAACACAAACGCGATGATCAGCGGCAGGATGCGAAACAGCTTCGGTTTGCGGGGGATGGGTCTCATTCTTGCACCTTTATGCCCGGAAAGCCCGGATAAATGCGGCGGCCGCTGCCCGGGGGCAGGACCGCCGCCGGATCATTGATCTCAGAGGCCCATCGCGGCGCGCAGAGCGAGCAGCGCGTCGGTAACGTTCACGGTGCCGTTGCCGTCAACATCGGCAGCCGGGTTGTCGCTTTCGATGAGGCCCATCGCGACGCGCAGAACAAGGATCGCGTCGGTGGCGGTAACGGCGCCGTCGCCGTCCATATCGCCGGGAACGACCGTGACGCCGAGGCCGAGCGCTTCGGAAAGCGCGTCATACGCGGCGTCGATCTCCTCCTGGGTGGAGCCCTGGTAGTAGATCGCGTTTAAGAAAGCAACGAATTCTTCGTGTGCAGGGCAGCCCGCGCCGACCTGGGAGAGCAGATCGTCATCTTCGAGAATATCGGCAAAGAGGGTATATGCTTCACTCCTCGTGACGCCCATCGCGGGGTTGTCGAATTCGGGGAAATAGCCCCAGCCGTCGCTCATGCCGAGGTCCATGCCGTAGCCGTAGATGGAGTACATCCAGCGGTAAACATGGCCTTCCTCAACGGGAACGTCGCTTGAGCCGACGTTGGGGATCACGTCGTTATCTGCATACATCCAGCCGGAATAATAGGTATAGTTGCCGGTGCCGAGCATATTGTTCGTGGGTTCGGCCTGGTCCCAGCCCTCGTCCTCATCGTAGCAATAGTTTGCGATGAGCTGCTCCATCAGATAATCGGGAACGTTGACCTCGAGCATATCCAAGTTCGGATATTCGAGCGAGGTAAGATAGAAGCTTTCGAGATCGCCGCCGGTGTAGCTGAGGCCGTAGTCCTCAAAAAGGCGGACGGAGAGCTGCGCCACGGATTCGCCCTCGTGATAGGGGACGTAGGTGGGCGGAACGATGAATGCGAGACCGAGCGGCAGCACTTCAACGCTCATCACGACGACGCCGTCATAACCTTCCGGCACTTCGGGAGTCTTTTCCGGCGCGGTTTCGGGAGCGACCTTCGCAAAAGCGAGGGCGGGAACGAGCGTCAGCAGCATAGCGGCTGCGGCGAGCACAGCCATGATTCTTTTGCAGATTTTCATTTTTACATACCTCCGTGTAATTTTTCCGGGTCTGCAAACCCATTGGGAGCCTTGCTCCCACGGCTGATGGCTCGGTATGGCAGGTCTCCTGGCTCGCGCGTCGTCCTACTTGCCCCGCCTTCCCATGCTTCCCCGTTTATAAAGAAACAAAGTGGCGGTTTTGGGGCTTTCGTCTTCACTTACAGTAGCGGGGACTGCTGCGGATTTTAACCGCATTCCCTCTTAGCTTGCGGCGCTCCGAAAAGGGTCGTCGGCGAAGAACCATACCTTCCCATTCAACTATTCGGAGTATAGCATCACATGCCGTTTTTGTCAACAACGCGCGGCAGGGGCGGGCGGGGAGCGGGCCGCAGACGGTCCTGAAAATTTATCCTGCTTTTTTACAAAAAAGGTATTGACAAGACCGGTTTATAGATATAAACTTAAGATGGTCGATAAAAATAAACCTATTATCGCAGCCGACAGGAGGCACGGAATGGAAGAAAGAAGACTTTGCGAGAGTGATTTTCGCTTCATGCAGGTGGTTTGGGACAGCGAGCCCGTCGGCTCGATGAACCTTGTGAAGCTCTGCGCGGAAAGGCTCGGCTGGAAAAAGTCCACAACGTTCACAATGATCCGCAAGCTTGCGGAGCGCGGCTTTATTAAAAACGAGAACTCCGTCGTGACCGCGCTCGTGGGGCGGGACGAAGCCCGAAAGAAGGAAAGCAGCCTTTTTATCGAGCAGACCTTCGGCGGTTCACTGCCGATCTTCCTCGCTTCGTTCTTCGGCGGGAAAAAGATCACAGAAGAAGAGGCGGAGGAGCTCAAAAAGCTTATCGACGAGCATAAGGAATAACGGCTCGGAAGCGCTTTGCGGAAAGCGCCGGAAAGGATTTCCCATGAACGCATTATTCACATCGATTCTGAATATGAGCATCGCATCAAGCGTCGTGATCGCCGTGATACTTTTTGGCAGGCTGCTGCTTAAAAACGCGCCGAAGAAGTGGAGCTACCTCCTTTGGATCGCGGCTGCGTTCCGGCTCTGCTGCCCCGTCAGCATCCGCTCCGCGATCAGCCTCTTCCGCGTGCTGCCGCATACGGAGACCGCAAGGGCGGCGGGCGAAACGGCAAGTCGGTTGAGTTATATCCCCTCGGCCGTCAGCGCACCGGTTATGACCGCGATCCCCGTGCCGCCGACCGTACTGCCGATCGAGCCACTGCCGATGGCC